>NZ_JBFUIW010000006.1:7500-279176 GCF_056401675.1 Phenylobacterium sp. P4_E10
GGTCTTGAACAGCCAGTCTTGCGGCAGGAAAGTCTGGATCAAGTAGCCGACAATGATCACCAGGGTGGCCAGCACCGCCGGCCAGGGCGCATTGAAAATCGGCTGCCGCTCGTCCTCGCTCAAAGCCTAGTCTCCAAACTCTTCCAAAATCGACGTTCGTCTAAAGCGTCGGCCTTAACCAAATCGCGAGGTCTGCAACTTAGATACGCCCCAAGTTCGGTCAGGCCACGCTTAATGCACGCCCGGTCGTAGTCTTTAGTCGGGTGGGGTTTCCAAGGGGCATGACCGCAGCTTCCTTCGCTGATCTGCGCGCGCTGGCGTTCGCCACGGGCGTGGGTCTCCTCGCGGCCGCACCCGCGCACAGCCAATCCATGACGACGAACTCGGCCGACTTCAACGCCGGATACGGCCGCCGCGCCGGATCGGAGAACCATCCTGTGGATGTCTCCACCCGCGACGCCAACGGCAACCGGGTGATCATCGACGGCATCATCCAGTCCGGGGAAGACCAGTCGAGCTTCTCCTTCAGTTCCGGGGCCGGCGAGTCGTTCTCCGGCGTCGGCTCGCTCGGCGGCGGGTCCACCGCCATCGGCAACAGCCTCGTGGTGGTCACCCAGGGCAACTACAACACGGTCATCGTCAACTCGAGCCAGGTCAATAACGGCGCTGTCTCGGCCGGCACGACCCTCAATGGAGGCGTCGCGCCCAATGACCAGTAAATCCCTCGCCGGCGCCCTGATCAGCGTCGCTGCGCTGACCCTCTCGGCCTGCGCCACCCCGGTCGCCGGGCCGGGCGGCAACTACGCCCGCGCGATCGGTACGGCCACCGTGACGGCTAACCCGACGCCGTATTCCGACGCCTTGGTCTGCATGGCCGGCTTCGCGCGCACCACCAACCTGGTGGCCCCGCGCATCGCGGTCGGCCGCATCGCCGACTACACCGGCAAGTCGGAATCCGACGGCTCCGGCCGCAAGATCACTCAAGGCGCCTCGCTGATGGCCATGTCAGCCTTCGCCAAGGCCGGCATGCCGTTGGTCGAGCGCTTCGACACCTCGGTCTCGGAACTCGAGCTCAAGTACGCCAACAACAAGCTGATCTCCGACACCCCCAATCCGGCGCCCGATCAGGCGGCGGACTACCGGCGCATCCTGGCCGGCCAGGTGCCCGGCTCGGATTTCTATGTCGCCGGCGGCATCACCGAGCTGAACTACAACATCCGCTCGGCCGGCATCGACGTCGCCGGGGGCGACCTCGACCCGCAGGATCCGAAAGGCTCGTTCCGCGGCCGGCTGTTCGTGATGAACATCGGCCTGGACATGCGGCTCATCAACACCCGCACGCTCGAGGTGGTGGACGTCATCTCCTACCAGAAGCAGGTGATCGGCCGCGAAGTCGGCGTCGGCTTCTTCGACTTCCTGAACGGCAACGTCTTCGACATCTCGGCCGGGTCCGGCGCGCTGGAGCCGATGCAGCTTGCAGTGCGCAGCCTGGTGGAACGCGCGGTCGTCGAAATGACCGCCAACCTCTACGGCATGCCCGGCCCCCTGGCCTGCCTCAGCTCCGACCCCTTCGCCACCGGAACGGTCGGCCTGACCGGCGGCTATGTGCCGGCCTACAACAACCTGGGTACGAACAATGGCCAGACTCGCGAAGAGGCTTCTCGTTGGAACGTTCGTCGCGATTCTTCCGTGCCAAGCCGCTATTAGTCAGACCGCGCCTGGCTCGGTCCTGAACAGCCAGGTTCAGTTCGGCGACGTCTTCAGCCAGCAGATCCTCAACGTGGTCGAGGTCCCTGACTTTACCGACGGCGCCTCGAACGCCACGGGCAACCGCTTCTCCGGAGCCGCGAACATCGACGGCGCCGACATGCGCTCCGACCAGGCGGTGCATAGCCAGGTCAACGCCGACACCCGTCTGGACGTGGCCGTCCAGTCCGGCGCCGTCACCCGTCTCTCGACCACGGCCAGCGGCAACTACGCCCAGGCCAGCGCCAACGACGCCACGGTCACCGGGGTCTATTCCCAGACCGCCACCGCCTCGGCTGGCGTGATCGCCCACAGCCACAGCGAAGCGCCGACCGGCACGGTCGGTTACATGAACAGCTACGTTCAGGGCTCCGCCAACGGCCTCTCCGTCGGCCTCGACAACGCCACAGCCATGATCGGCGCCACCCAATCGAACGCCGCGACCGTCATCACCGACGGCGGCGGCGTCTATGGCCGGGTCGACAACACCGCCAGCTTCGCGGCCACCACCGCCGGCAACGACGTCACCCTTTCGGGCGCCGAAGGCTCCTCGGCCCAGATGGTCATCGGTCAGAGCAACACCGCGCCTTTGACCCAGGCCGGTCAATTCACCGCCTTCGGCGCTGTCCAGGAAGCCTGGACCAGCGCGGTCGCCGCCGGCAACAACGCCAACCTCTACAACGACAACGTCCAGCTCGGCGTCACGGCGAACCAGACCAACCAGGCCTATGTCCGCGCCCAGACAGGATCCAGCGCCTATCAGTACGGCGCCGCCTACGCGACGGCCCAGGGGGTCGGGAACGCACTGGTCGCCGGCGACATCGGCGACGAATTGGTGCTCGACACCATTCAGCTCAATGAGGGCGGCGGCATCGAGGCGATCGCCCGGTTCGACGGGGCCCAAGGCTACGACGCCGAAGCGACCGCCATGGCCCAGGGCAATTCGGTGCTCGGCTATGGCTGCTCGGACTGCGAAGCCCGCGTCGACTTCGTCAACAGCCAGGCCAACAACGCCGATGTCGGCGCCCAGAGCTACATCAGCGTCGCCGGCGGCCGCTCGGCCACCGGAACGGCCAACGCCGTCGGCAATTCGGCCACCTACCTCGTCAGCCGTCCTTCCGGCCAATAGTCGCCTCGCCGCGACCGCGCCTTGCGAACGCCATGCTCGCCTGCGCAAGGTGCCGAGCCCAACCGATCCTGGATCTGTAACACCTGATGCGACGTCTCTTCAGCGCGGCCTCCGCGCTCGCCATCGTCCTGGCCGTCCCGGTCACCGCCTCGAGTTTCCCCCTTCCCAAGTTCGGCTCCGCCAAGGAAGCTCCGGCCCAGGCGAAGCTCCCTCCCGGTGAATGGGCCCAGGCCCGCTCCGACGTTGTCGCCGATCCCGACATCCGCTTCGGCGCCCTGCCCAACGGCATGCGCTACGCCATCCGCAAACAGTCGATCCCGCCCGGCCAGGCCGCCGTCCGGCTGCGCTTCGACGCCGGCTCGCTGATGGAGACCGACGCTCAGCAGGGCCTCGCCCACTTCCTCGAGCACATGGCCTTCAACGGCTCCAAGGCCGTGCCGGAAGGCGAGATGATCAAGATCCTGGAGCGGCTGGGCCTGGCCTTCGGCGCCGACACCAACGCCTCCACCAACTTCGACGAGACGATCTACAAGCTTGATCTGCCGCGCACCAACGACGAGACCGTCGACGCCGCCCTGATGCTGATGCGCGAGGCGGCCGGCAACCTCACGCTCGACGCCGGCGCCATCGACCGCGAGCGCGGCGTGGTGCTGTCCGAGGAGCGGGCCCGCGACACCCCGCCCTACCGCGTCTACCAGCGCCGCCTGGAGTTCTTCCTGAAGGGTCAGCGTCCGCCGACCCGCTATCCGATCGGCAAGGTCGAGGTGCTGCAGAACGCGCCCGCCGAACAGCTCGCCGACTTCTACAATCGCTACTACCGGCCCGAGCGCGCGACCCTGGTCGTGGTCGGCGACTTCGACGTCGCGGCCATGGAGGCCAAGATCAAGACCAAGTTCGGCGACTGGACGGCCGCCGGCCCCGGCGGGACCGATCCCGACCTCGGCGCGGTCCAGCCGCGCAAGGCCGAAGCCAAGCTGGTGGTCGAACCGGGCGCGCCGCTCTCCATGCAGCTGGCCTGGGTCCGCAAGCCGGACCACAGCGCCGACACCATGGCCAAGCGCAAGCGCGACCTGGTCGAGCAGCTCGGCTTCTCGGTGATGAACCGCCGCATGCAGCGCCTGGCCCGCGGGGCCGAGCCGCCGTTCCTCGGCGCGGCCGCCTTTGAAAGCAACGAGTACGACGCCGCCGAGCTGACCATGGTCATCGTCAACGCCGAGCCCGGCCGTTGGCGCGAGGCCCTGGCCGCCGCGGAGCAGGAACAGCGCCGCGCGGTCAAGTTCGGCGTCCGCCAGGACGAGCTGGACCGCGAAATCACCGAGTACCGCGCCAACCTCAAGGCCGCCGCAGCCGGCGCCGCCACCCGCACCCCGGCCCAGCTGGCTGGTGAGGTCATCGGCTCATTGGGCGAGCATGAGGTGGTCACCAATCCGATCCAGGACCTCGCCTTCTTCGAGGCCGCGGTGAAGGACCTGAAAGCCGAGCAGGTCTCGGCCGCTCTGAAGGCGACCTTCACCGGCGACGGCCCGCTGTTGTTCATGGCCTCGCCCAGGCCGATCGAGGGGGGCGAGTCCGCCCTGCTCGCCGAGCTCGACGCCTCGCGCAAGGTGGCCGTCGCGGAGCCGGCAGCGGCTACCGAGGTGGCCTGGCCCTACGGGACGTTCGGCTCCACGGTCGGCAAGGTGGTCGAGACCAAGGACGTCTCCGATCTCGACGCCACCTTCATCCGCTTCGACAACGGCGTGCGTCTCACCGTGAAGCCCACCCGCTTCAAGGACGACGAGATCCTGGTCCGGGTCAATGTCGGCGGCGGCCGCCTGGATCTGCCCAAGAACGCCCCGAACCTCAGCTGGGCCTCGGGGGCCTTCGTCGAGGGCGGTCTCGGGCAGATCGACGCCGGCGACCTTGAGCGCGTGCTCGCCAGCCGCCTCTACGGCGCGCAGTTCTTTGTCGCCGACGACGCCTTCGTACTCTCTGGCGGCACCCGGCCGGAGGACCTCGACGTCCAGCTGCAGGTGCTGGCCGCCTACGCCAGCGACCCGGGCTGGCGGGCCGAGGCCTTCAAGCGGCTGCAGAGCGCCGGCAAGACCATCCACGACCAGTATGAGGCGACCGACTCGGGCATCGTCTCGCGCGATCTCGCCGGCCTGCTGCACCCCGACGACCAGCGCTGGGCCTTCCCCAGCCGCGAGCAGATCGCCGACGCCAAGCTCGACGACTTCAAGGCCCAGGTCGGGCCGATCCTGGCCGGCGGTCCGATCGAGGTCGTCGTGGTCGGCGACACCACCGTCGAGAAGGCGACCGAGGCCGTGGCCCGCACCTTCGGCGCCCTGCCCCCGCGCAGCGCCCCTGCGCCCGTCCCCACCCAGCGCGAGGTCGCCTTCCCAGCTGGCGTCGACAAGCCGCTGGTGCTGACCCACAAGGGCCGCGCCGACCAGTCGATCGGCTACATCGCCTGGCGGACCAACGACTTCTATTCCGATCCTCAGCGGGCTCGCGACACCGCCGTCATGGGCGAAGTGCTTGAGCTGCGGCTGATGGAGGAGCTGCGCGAGTCGCAGGGCGCCACCTACTCGCCCAGCGTTATCTACAATCACAGCTTCGTCTGGCCGCGCTGGGGCTATGTCTCGGCCAGCGTCGAGATCCCGCCGGCCAAGCTGCCCGACTTCTTCAAGGACGTCCGCAAGATCGCCGCCGACCTTCGCGACAAACCGATCACCGAGGACGAACTGGCCCGCGCCAAGAAGCCGCGCATCGACCAGATCGAGAAGGCGCGCGAAACCAACGGCTACTGGCTGGGCGAACTGTCCGGGTCCCAGGCCGATCCGCGCCGGCTGGAGGCCACCCGCGCCATGATCCCTGGCACGGAAAGGGTCAGCGCCGCCGACGTCCAGCGCGCCGCCCAGGCGGTGCTGAAGGACGACAGCACGTGGATGCTAGAGGTCCGCCCCGGCAAGAACTAGAGGAACCACGCGGATCGTCGCGGGCCGCGCGGCATAGCGTCATATAGCCAAGCTGGCCTCGCCTGGGCTCTATACGGGCCAGCGAACCCGCGGCTCTGTCGCGGGACTGGAACGGCAGTAGGGGATTATCGCCCGTATCAGCGACCCCATCGCATCCTTGCGCTTCTGCGCCGGGCCGTGGCTCCATCGCGAGCCATGCTGCCGATCGATCACATTCCCTTCGCCGCCCCGGATCTCGACGTCCTCGCCGCGGCGTTCGGCGCGCTTGGCTTCACGGTCGCTCCGGCCTGCGCCTACAATTCCCCCGACTATCCGGACGCCCGCTGGCGCAACCGCAGCGTCTTCCTCCGCCAGGGCTGGTTCGACCTGCTGTATGAGCCACAGGCTCCGGCCAACGCCGCGGTGACGCCCGGCGCCTGCCTGTTCCTTTCCCCGGACTTGGACGCCGCGGCGGCCGGGCTCGGCGACATGCGCCTGCATCCGGCCTATCGCCTCGAGCGGAGCTGGGACGGCGCCCCCGAGCTGGGGACCGAGACCTTCCGGCTGTTCTCGATCCGCGAGCGCATCAGCCCGCTCGGCCTAGCCGTGATCGCCCACCACTATCCCTGCCCCGACACCCGCGCGGAGTGGTTCGAGCACCCAAACAGCGCAGCCAGGTTGTCGGGTCTGATCTTCGCCGGCGGCGAGCCCGGCCCCTTCGCCAAGGCGGCCGGCCGCGTCCTCGACCTCTCCGGCTTCGAGCACTGGCCGCCCGAGACCTTCTGCGCCGCCTTCGAAGACGCCGAGGTCGCCGTCCGCGTCGAGGTCGACTCGCTCGAAGCCGCCCAGGCCGCGCTAGGAAGCGACCTCACCGCCCGCCAAACCGCGGGCGGCCTCGCCCTCCGCGCCCCCGCCCCGCTCGCCTGCGGCTTCCTGTTCGTGGAATCCTAGTAGACGTAGCCGCCGACGCCGCCGTCGAGGCTCATGCTCGTCGCGGCGCTTTCGGTGACGCGTTCTTCTTCCTCGCGATAGGCGGTGTACTTCTCGATCTCGGTGATGGTCAGCACCTTGATGCCGGCCCCGAAGCGACGCAGCAGCGAGCGCTCGTTGCAGTCGCGGGCCGGGGCCTGGCGGCGGCACTCGAGTTTGCCGCCGCGGCCGTGATAGAGCGCGTCGCCCTTGCCGCAGGCCAAGGTCTTGCCGCCGGAGAAGTCCACCTTGCCGTCGAAGTCGGCGATGGTCGCCTGCAGCCATGAGCCGGCGATGCAGCGATAGAGCTCACCGTCAAAGGCGGCGTCGATGTCGCGGTCCGGGCGGACCTGTGAGGCCGGGTGCGGAATCTGGCGCGCGTCGATGCAGACGGCCTGGATCACCACGCGGCGCGTGCGCATCCGGCTGGCCTCGTAGGCCACCTGCCTCATGCGCTTGCCGCCGTCGACATTGAGCTGGATCGAGCCGCTGGCCATCGGCGCGGTGTATCCGCCGCCATAGCCGCCGCCGTAGTACACGGCGCCCGCACCGGCGCCCGCGCCGGCTCCAGCGCGCCCGCCGGCGATGGCGATGGCCACGTTCGAGGCGTGGACATGGATGTTGCCGTTCGGATCCTCGGGCGGCGCGCTCGGCGGCGGCGGGTCGTCTGGCGGGTCGCTCGGCGGAGGCCGGCAGCAGACCGGAGGCGGCGGCGGGGTCGTGCAGCAGGGCGGAGGCGTGGTGCAGCAGACCGGGGRCGGCGGCGTCGTGCAGCACTGGGCTGCGGCCGCACCGGCCAGCATCATCACGCCAAGGCCAAGCACGAGGCCCAGCAGGGTCGAACGCATGTTCATGGACGGCCCCTCCACGGCCAGCCGGCCGCTGGGGCGGCGAGCGCCGCACTAAAGCTTACGCGGCTTAAGAATCTCTGAGCCTTGAGCCGTCGTCCCGATCTGGAACGCCAGGCGGCTGGCGCCGATCTTCCTGCAAGCCCCGTGCGGCCGCCGGTTGGCCGCATCGGAGGCGCGAGATGTTCCATTCGAACACGCAGCAGATGATCGACTACTGGCGCGGCAAGAGCGGTCTGGCCGCCCTGCCCGTGCGCGCGGCCATCGATCCGACCGAGTTCGCCAAGCTCGCGCCCCAGGCTTTCATGCTCGGGCGCGCGTCCTCGGGCGTCTATCCGGTGCGTCTGGCCGGGGGGCTGGTCGCCGAACTTCACCAGCGCGATCTGCGCGGCCGCAACTTCCTATCGCTGGTGGACGAGCGCGGCCGCACCGACCTGCACACCGCCTTGGAGACCGCTCGCCGCCGGCCCGAGCCGATGGTCGCCCACATCGAAGCCATGGGCGACGACGCCTCGGTCGAGCTCGAGATCCTGTTCGCGCCTATCGCTGGCGGCCCCAACTCGCCCGAGCGGTTCCTGGGTCTTTATCAGCCGATGTCGCTGGTCGCGGGGCTGCGCGATCAGCCGATCCGCGCCCTGGCCGTGCGTGCGATCCGCGGCGTCGGCCCGGCCAACGAGGAAACCTATCGCCTGCGGCTGGCCACTCTCGACGGCCGCCGGGTCGCCTGAAGCTCAGACCGCCTCGGCCGCGTCGTCCAGCAGGCGCGAGATCGCCTCCTCGGCCCGCGCCCGTGCGTTGGCCGTGCGGAACAGCTTCACGTGCTGCTGGTAGGCCAGGCTGACCCCGACCAGTTCGAACACCAGTTGGCGGCAATAGTCGCCCGGCGCCTTGCCGGCCTTGGGCAGGTCCGACGCCACCCGCGCCAGGGTTTCGTGCCAATCGGCCTGCGAGGCCACCAGTCGGTCGCGGATCAGACCCGGCCGGTCGTCATACTCCTGGGCCGAGACCGCGAAGATGCAGCCGCCCATATCGGCCTCGCCGTCGATCCAGTCGATCCAGCGGCTGAGCAGCGCCTCCATCCGCGCGCGGCCGCGCGGCAAGGCCAGGCTCGGCTCGATCACCCGGGTCCGGAAGCGCTCGATCGCCTCCTCCAGAACCGCCAGCTGCAGCGCCTCCTTGGACTTGAAGTGCGCGAACAGGCCGCTCTTGGACAGCTCCAGGCTGTCGGCCAGCGGCCCGAGGGATAGCCCCTCGAGCCCTACCGAAACGGCCTGTTCCAGGGCCCGGCCGACGATGGCCTCACGTGTTGCGGCGCCTTTTCTCATGCGCCCCATTTAGCACGATCGGTCGTTTTTGCAAAGTCAGACGGCGGACGCCTCATTGAGCGTCGCCAGGTCTTCCTTCGTCAGCACCAGCCGCGCCGCGCCCATCAGCTCCTCAAGCTGGATTAGGCTGGTCGCCGAGGCGATCGGGCCGGTCAGTCCGGGCTGGGCCATCACCCAGGCCAGCGCCACCTGCGCAGGGGTCGCGCCCTTGGCGCCCGACACCTTGTCCAGCGCCGCCAGGATGCGCATGCCGCGCTCGTCCATCATCCGCTTCACGCCGCGGCCGCGCGGGCTTTTGTCCAGGTCCGCCTCGCTGCGGTACTTGCCGGTCAGGAAGCCGGAGGCCAGGCCGTAGTACGGGATCACCCCGACCTCGTTGTCGATGCAGACCTGCTGCAGGCCGCTCTCGAAGCCGGCCCGGTCATAGAGGTTGTAGAGCGGCTGCTCGCTGTTGTAGCGCGCCACGCCCTTGGCCGCGCTGACCTCCAGCGCCGACGCCAGCCGGTCCGGGGTGAAGTTCGACGAACCGATGGCCCGCACCTTGCCGGCCTTCACCAGCCGCTCATAGGCCTCGGCGGTCTCTTCCTGCGGGGTGTCGGCGTCGTCGCGGTGCGACTGGTAGAGGTCGATATAGTCGGTCTGCAGCCGCTTCAGCGACGCCTCCACCGCCTCGACCATGTACTTGGCCGACAGCCCCTTCATGCCCTCGCCCATCTCCGAGCCGAGCTTGGTGGCCACCAGCACCTTGTCGCGCTTGCCGCCCTGGGCCAGCCATTTGCCGATCACGGTCTCCGAAGCGCCGCCGCCGGCCGGCGACCAGCGCGAATAGACGTCGGCGGTGTCGACCATGTTGAAGCCGCCGTCGATGAACGCGTCGAGCAGCTTGAACGACGTCTCGTCGTCAGCCGTCCAGCCGAACACATTGCCGCCGAGCACCAGCGGCGCGACCTTCAAATCGGACTTGCCAAGTTTGCGCAGTTCCATCGTCGCCTCCTAAAATTAAACGTCAGAATAAATAAAGAAAAAGCCCCCTCCGGTGGGAGGGGGCTGGCCGTTCTTACGCCGCCTTCTGGTCGTCGCCGTAGACCGGCGCGTCCTCGGCCGGCAGCGCCGCTCGGCCACGGATCACGTCGGAGATCTTCTCGGCGATCATGATCGTCGGGGCGTTGGTGTTGCCGCCGACCAGGGTCGGCATCACCGAGGCGTCGATCACCCGCAGGCCCTCGACCCCGAACACCTTCAGCTCGCCGTCGACCACCGCCATCTCGTCGCTGGCCTGGCCCATCTTGCAGGTGCCGACCGGGTGATAGATCGTCTCGGCGTGCTTGCGGATCCAGGCGTCGATCTGCTCGTCGCTCTCGACGTCCTTGCCCGGGAACAGCTCCTCGGTGCGATAGGCGTCCAGCGCCGATTGCGCCGCCACCTTGCGCATCATCCGGACCCCCTCGCGCAGGGCGCGGCGGTCTTCCTCGGTGGCCAGGTAGTTGGCGAAGATCGCCGGATCGTCGGTCGGGTTGGCCGACCGCAAGCCCACGCGGCCGCGGCTCTCCGGGCGCAGCTGGCAGACGTGGAAGGTGAAGCCGTCCTTCGGCACCGCCACCTTGCCATGGTCCTGCATGATCGCCAGCACGGTGTGGATCTGCAGGTCCGGCCGGTCGAGGTCGGGCCGCGACTTCAGAAACGCGCCGGACTCCAGGAACTGCTGGCGGCCCAGGCCCTTGCCGAAGAAGGCGTAGTTCATGCCGATGGCCAGGGTCTTCAGCAGGCCCTTGCGCAGCGAGAAAGCGGTGATCGGCTGCGGGCACTCCCAGGACATGGTGACGTCCAGGTGGTCCTGCAGGTTGGCCCCGACGCCCTTCAGCGCCTTGACCACCGGAATGCCGAACTTGCCCAATTCTTCCGGGTCGCCGATGCCCGACAGCTGCAAGATCTGCGGCGATTGCACGGCGCCGGCGCTCAGCAGCACTTCCTTGCCGGCGTGCACGACCTTCTTCTCGCCGGACTTGGCGTCGATGTACTCGACCCCGGTGGCGCGGCCGTTCTCGATGACGATCTTGCTGGTCCGCGCGCCCGTGATGCAGGTCAGGTTCGGCCGCGCCAGGGCCGGATGCAGGTATCCGCGCGCCGCGCTCCAGCGCTGGCCGTCATGGATGGTCATCTGGTACGGGCCCCAGCCTTCCTGCTGGAAGCCGTTGAAATCACTGGTGACCGGATGCCCCGCCTGGCGGCCGGCCTCGACCGTCGCCTTGTAGATCGGGTTGGGCGAGGAGGCCTTGGAGACCTTCAGCGGTCCCTCGCCGCCATGCCAGGCGTCGCCGCCGCCTTCCAGGCTCTCCGAGCGCTTGAAGTAGGGCAGCACGTCCCGGTACGACCAGCCCGACACGCCCATCTGGCGCCACTGGTCATAGTCGCGGGCGTGGCCGCGGATATAGATCATGCCGTTGATCGAGGACGAGCCGCCCCAGCCCTTGCCGCGCGGCCACCACAGCTTGCGGCTCTCCAGGTTGGGCTCGTCCTCGGTCCAGAAACCCCAGTTGTAGGTCCCCGGCTTGCCGATCAGCGCGCCGACCCCGGCGGGCATCTTGACCAGGATGGAGTTGTCCTTGCCGCCGGCTTCCAGCAGCAGGACCTTGGTCTGCGGATCTTCGGTCAGCCGGTTCGCGAGCACGCATCCGGCGGACCCCGCGCCGATGATGACGTAGTCGTAGCGATCCATGTGTTTCCGTCCCTAAACACTGTTAAGTTAGGGGCACCCTACTGAACCGCCGCCGGGAAACAAGGCGGGTTCCGGCGGTTTTTTTCAGATCGGGCGATCGCCGTTCGGCTAATTGCGACGCAAAGGCGGGTTGGCCTGAATGGGGCAATCGTGACAGTCTGCACAGGAGTCACGGCAGGCGATCCCTCAACCACCGATGAGCGCGCAACAGACCGCACCGGCCGATAGCATCCCGCGCCCGGTGACTTCCGACGTCCAGGCCGCCCTCGCCATTGGCGGCGCAGTGTTGCTGGCGGCCATCGTCGGCATCCTGCTTCGTCCCGTCGGCAACCTCAGCGCCTTCTGGCCGGCCAACGCGGTGCTGATGGGCCTGATGGTCCGCCATCCGCGCCTGGCGCGCCCCAGCAGCTGGATCGCCGCCACAGCCGCCTTCATCGCCGCCGACGCCCTGACCGGCAGCAGCTGGAACAAGGCCTTCATGCTGTCGGCCTGCAATCTTGCCGGCATCGGCCTCGGGGTCGCGCTGTTCACCCGGCTGCAGCCGCGCGACCGCTTGCTCGGACGCCCCTCGTCGCTGGTGGCGGTGATGCTGATCGTGCTGGTCGCCTCATCCCTGACCAGCGTCCTGGGCGGCATCGCCAATGTGGCGCTGTTCCGAACCAGCTTCACCCACGGCCTGGTGATCTGGCTGTCCACCGAGCTGGCCAACTACATCGTCATCCTGCCCATCGTCCTGACCTTCCCCGGTCCGGCGACGCTTCAACGCAACATCGCCGAATTGCGGCGTCACCCTCCCGGCCCGAAGGCGGCGATCCCGCTGGTCACCTATCTGATCTGTCTGACCATGGTGCCGGTGGTCGGCGGCCCCGGCGCCCTGGCCTTTCCCGTGCCCAGCCTGCTCTGGTGCGCCCTGACCTACGGACTGGCGGCTTCGGCCTTGCTCACCCTGTCCTTCGCCGTCTGGACCCTGGTCATTCTTTCGCTGGCCACCCAGGGGATGAGCGACCTCACCGGCTACGACCTGGTTTCGCTGCGACTAGGGGTCATGCTGGTGGCCCTCGCGCCGATCACGGTCGCCAGCGCCATCGCCGAACGGAATGAACTGCTCGGCCAAGCCCGCGCCGCGCGCAAGGCGGCCGAGGACGCCATGGCTGCCCGGACCCTGCTGCTGGCCACCATGGCGCACGAACTGCGCTCGCCGCTGACCGCCATCGTCGGCTTCTCCAGCATGACGGCCAAGCAGGCCTATGGTCCGCTGGGCCACCCCAAGTACCTCGACTATGCACAGTCCATCGAGATGGCCGGCTCGCACCTCAGCGACCTGGTCACCGACCTGCTGGACACGGCCCGTGTCGAGGCCGGCAAGTTCGAACTGGCGCCGGTCCGCACCTCCAGCCAGGAGATCGTCGAGCAGGCCGTGCGCCTGGTCCGTGGCCTGGCGGTCGAGGCCAGCGTCAGCATCGCCGTGCAGGACTGCGAGTGGCCCGAGGTTCACGCCGACCCCCGCGCCATCAAGCAGGTGCTGATCAACCTGCTTTCCAACGCCGTGAAGTTCTCGCCGACCGGCGGGCTGGTGGTGCTCACAGGCACGGCGACCAGCGAACGCCTCACTATCGAGGTGAGGGACTCCGGTCCCGGCATCGCCGAGGAAGACCTCGTCCGGCTTGGCCGCCCCTTCACCCAGGTCGGCGACCAAGAGGCGCGCCACAAGGGTTCGGGTCTTGGCCTGGCCCTCTCGGGCAACCTGGTCGCCATGCACGGCGGCAGCCTGCGCCTCGACAGCAGCCCCGGCGCCGGCACCACCGCGGCCTTCGACCTGCCGGTGGCGGCGGCGGCCTGATGAACCGGCCCGCCTGGGAAAGCCGGCGGCCAAAATCGGCAGGCATCGGCCGCTAGGGGGCGATCACGATGAAGCATGTTTGCTGGGCGCTGGCGCTGCAAATGGGGATGGCCCTCCCAAGTGCGGCCGGAACTCATCCCGTTGAGGTCGAGGACCGGTTGGCGTTCCTTGTCGAGGATTGGACGATCGAAGGCGCGGAGGCGACATATCGCGAAACCTGCGCCTGGTACCACGGCCGCAGCTTCGTGGTGTGCCAGGCCGTCGATCAGGAGAGCAGGCAGCCGGAACACAGCGTCAGCATATTCGGATGGTCGGCCGAAGACCGCGCGTTCACCTACCATCACTACGGCGACAGTGGCCGCAGTCGTTCAGAGCGTTGCTTTCCCAGTGCGGACAAAGGCCTCACCTGTCTGGGTGAACGACGAAGCGCAGCGGGCCTTGTGCAGACCCGCAGCAGCATCTGGCCGGTTGAAGGGGGCGCCGCTTTTCGGTCCGAGCGCTCAGTGAACGGAGGCCCATGGACCGAAGCCGCGCGCCTAAAGTACGTCCCTCGGCGCGAGTGACAGCAAGAAGCTGGAAGCATCCGGAACGGCGGATTGCAGACGCAAGTCGGCGCTAATTGGCTTCTACCGTGATGTGCCGAAGCTCGTGGACGGGCTCCAGACGGCGGCGGACCTCCTTCGCGTCCAGGCTGCCCATGACGCTGACGATGGCCGCGTGCGCCTCCGGGCCGACCCGCCAGACATGCAGGTCGCGGATGCGGGCGTCGCCTGGCCCTTCCAGCAGCTCGCGAACCTCTGCGGCGACGTGCTCGTCGGTAGAGTCCAGCAGCACGCCCGCGGTGTCGCGCATCAAGGTCCAGGACCACCTGCCGATCACGACCGCGCCGACCATGCCCATCACAGGATCGAGCCACACCCAGCCGAGCAGGCGTCCCGCCACCAGGGCGGCGATGGCCAGGATGGAGGTCAGGGCGTCGGCGAGAACGTGCATGTAGGCCGAGCGCAGGTTGTTGTCGCCGCTGTGGTGGACGCCATGAGCCGCGTGACGACCGTGATCATGGCCATGGTCGTGGTCGTGGTCGTGGTGATGATCGTGGTCATGGTGATGATGATGATGATGATCGTGGCCGTGATGATGGTGGCCTCCCCCGAGCAGGAGAGCGCTGACCAGGTTCACCCCCAGGCCCACGACGGCGACGATCGTCGCTTCGCCGAACGCCACGGTAGTGGGTTCGAGCAGGCGCTTGACGGACTCCACCCCGATCCCAATCGCCACCATTCCCAGCACTAGGGCCGAGGCGAACCCTGCGAGGTCCCCGACCTTGCCCGTCCCGAAACTGAACTTGGTGTCCCGGGCGTGTTTGCGCGCATAGGCGTAGGCCGCCGCAGACACCCCCAAGGCCCCGGCATGGGTGGCCATGTGGAAGCCGTCGGCGAGCAGGGCCATCGAGCCCGTCCAGTAACCGGCGATGATCTCAGCGACCATCATTAGCGCGGTCAGTCCGACCACCCACAGAGTGCGCCGGGCGTGGTCGTCGTGCGCCGCCCCTAGGAAGACGTGCTCATGCCCGAGGGTTTCGAGGTCGGCGGAGGTGGTCATGGAAGTCTCACTTCGAATAGCGGCGGATGGCTTGGATGACCTCGTCGGTCGCCCGAGCGCGGGCGTCGTCGTCCAGCCCGGGCTTGGCGACATGTTCGCGTATGTGGGCTTCGACCACCTCGTCGAGCAGGCCGTTGATCGCGCCGCGTGTGGCGGCGACCAGATGCAAGGTGGATGCGCAGTCGGCGTCGCCGGCGATGGAGCGCTCGATTGCCTCCACCTGACCTGCGATGCGACGCACGCGCTTCAGCAGCGCGTCGTTGTTGGAGGAGAGATGGACCATAGGATACCCCCCTAAGGTATAGGCTCCTTGCATGGCAAGCGTGAGGCGCGGCCAAGCAGACGTCCGCAATGGGTCGGCCGCCGCTCCCGCCTTGCTCCGCCAGAGCTGACGCGCACAGTTGGCTGGAACCGCCCCGAACCGGGCCCCGTTGGTCCGCCGCCCATGGCTGCGAAACCCAGAACCTGCGAGATCGCAATGAAACTCTCCGGCGGCTGCAACTGCGGACAGGTCCGCTACGAGATCGACGGCGAGCCCATCCGCGCCGGCATCTGCCATTGCGAGACCTGCCGAAAGGACTCCGGCTCAGCCTTCTCGTTCTTCGGGATATGGCCTCGGGACAGCGCGACCCTGTCGGGCGAGCTCGGATGCTGGCAAAGCCGGGCGGGCGGCGAGCGGTTCTGCCCGAAATGCGGCTCATCGCTGTTCAGCTGGGCTGAAGGCTCGGGTGAGATCGAGATCAAGCTCGGGACCTTGGACGGCCCGCCCACCGCGCTTGCGCCAGCCTATGAACTCTGGACCATCCGCCGAGAACCGTGGCTGGCGCACCTCAAGGGCGCAGAGCAACACCCACGCGACCGCCGTGATTCCGACGGGGGTGGCGACCTAGCGTCTTGAAGCTAAGCTGACGCATGGCTGCTCCTCCCCTCTCGGTACTGTTCGATCTGGACGGTACCGTCGTCGACTCCAAGCCCGGCATCCTGGCCAGCTGCAACGCGGCGCTCCGCACGCTGGGGCATGAGCCCGGCCACCTGGACATCGACAACCTGATCGGCCCACCCCTGGAAGAGGTGCTGACGCAGGTGCTCGGCCGATTCGGAGACGACCGTTTGGACGCCGCCGTGCTCGCCTATCGCGACCACTATGGATCGACCGGCTTCCGTGAGACGACGATCTATCCGGGGCTCGGGGCCGCGCTGGACCAACTCGTGGCGCTGAACGCGAAGCTCTACATCGCCACGTCCAAGCGGCGGATCTTCGCCGAACGGATCCTCGAGCACCTCGGTCTCATTGACCTCTTTGTGGGCGTGCACGGCTCCGAGCCTGGTGGAGCCCTCGACCGGAAGGCCGACCTCATCGCCGATCTGATGCAGCGACATGGACTGAGCGCGGACCAGTGCCTGATGGTCGGCGACCGACGCCAGGACGCTGAGGGCGCCCGTGCGAATGGCGTTTCGACGGTGGGCGTCCTGTGGGGCTATGGCGACCGGGATGAACTTGAGTCTGCAGGCGTCACGCACTTCGCCGCGCACCCCGGCGACTTGATCCCGATCGCGGAAGCCCATGGCTGAGCTGCCCCTTCAGCATATCGAAGCCGTCGGAGCCGGGCCCTCGGCTTGCGCGGGCCGCTAGTTCCCGCCGGCCCGGGCGGGGAACTTCGCCATGACGTCCGTAACCGCCTCCTCGACCTTCTGAGGATTGAGCTTCTGCGGGTCGATGGTTTCGGTGGCCTGACCGTGCCACAGCGGCTGCCGCGTCTTGGTGTCGAACACGTCCACCGACAGTTGCCCCTCGGTGTACTGGTGCACATCGACCTGCCGCCCGAAGCGACCCCAGGTTTCGACGTCGGTCTTGTTGCGCCCGCCCACGGTGATGATGACGCTGAGATCGCCTGTGTCGCCGGCAGCCTTGGCGTAGCCTTTCCCGCTCAGGCCCTGCTCGACGCCCTGGCGGATCCGCTCATAAGCCACCGGGTCGATGCCCGCCGGCGGCTGGGGATTCACGAAGGCGAAGGTCTGATAGGCCGCGAAGTTCGCTCCGGGCGTGGTGTCTGCCGACACCTTCGGCTTGGCCCAGGCTGGGGCGGCCAGCAGGCCTACGGCGAGCGCGACGACAAATGCACGGCGGATCATAGGGGAGCCTTTTCCTGCAATCACCCGACGCCGGGACGCTACCAACCCAGGCGCCCGCGAGGGTATCGGGTGAAGCCCGGAGGGTGAGACCAGGGGCGGAGCCCACCCGACTCCCTCACCGCTCCGGTCGCCGAAACTCCATGATCCAGTTGGTCTCCCAGGTCTGGCCGCCGTCATAGGAGAAGGCCTGGCTCCAACGCGGCGTGGCGGTGTTGGTCCCGCTCCAGTCGAACAACACCTTCACCGGGCGGCCGTCGTCGGTGTCGTCGCCGGCGAAAACGCCCTTGCCGTCGGTGAAGCGGCCATAGACCGGCGGCTGCAGCAGCCCGTCCTGCGAGTTGATCCAATAGATCGCCCAGCGGTCTTGCGCTGGTTCGTACAGGCGCAGGGTCATGCCCTTGAACCGCTTGGTCGGGAAATCGCTCTCGTCGATCGAGACCATCCCGCCCATCAATACCTGCGCCGTCTCGAACGAAGGGAAGACCTCCCACTCATCCGAACCGACGCCCCGGGCCTTGAGCCGCCGGTTGGTGACGTCCCAGTCGCCGTGATTGAAGTCGAAATCGTGCGCAGAGCTCATGGGGGTCTCTCCTGTCCGGGAGACAGTCCTACCGCCACACTACTGCCACCCCTATGTCAGCAGCTCGCCGATCGGCAGCGATCTGGCAGGTCGCGCAGAAAACCTGCCGATCGCGCTGCGGCCTGCCGATACGTAAATCTAGCGCTCATCTTGCGCCGCCACCCGATGACTTGACGCTACTAGGCGGACACTTGTCGGCCGCTGCGGTGATCTGTGAGCACCACCGCCTATCGTCGCTGCCGAATAGGAAGCCGCCAACGGCCGGTTAGCGGCCCTTCCAGGCCGGCGCGCGCTTCTGGGCGAAGGCCATCGGCCCCTCGACGAAGTCCTCGGACTTGAACAGCGCGCTCACCGCCGGATAGCGATTTTGGCCCTTGATCGCCGCCTCCAGGGTCGGCTCGTCGAGGCCCTTGTAGACCGCCTCTTTCGAAGCTCGGATCGACATCGGCGACAGCTCGCAGATCTGGCCAGCCCAGCGGCGGGCGGCGGCCATCAGATCCTCGGGCTTGGTGACCTCATTGACGAAGCCCAAGGCCTGGCCTTCGGCGGCCGAGACCCGGCGGCCGGTGAGAATCATGCCCAGCGCCTGCTTCTGGCCGATCATCCGCGGCAGGCGGTGCAGGCCGCCGGCCAGGGCGGCCAGGCCGACTCGCGGCTCCGGCAGGGCGAAGGTCGCGGCCTCCGAGGCGATGATCAGGTCGCAGGCCAGGGCGATCTCGAAGCCGCCGCCCATGGCCACGCCGTTCACCGCCGCGATCAGCGGCTTGGTCAGGTCGAATCGCGAAGTCAGTCCCGCAAAACCCGAAGGGGGGCTGGCCATGCCGCCGCCGCCGGCCTGGTGCTTCAGGTCGTTGCCGGCCGAAAAGGCGCGCTCCCCGGCCCCGGTGACGATGCCCACCCACTGCTCCGGATCGGCGGCGAAGGCGTTGAACGCTTCGTCCAGCTCGAAGTGGGCCGGCGAATGCAGGGCGTTCATCACCTCGGGGCGGTTGAGCGTGATGACGGTGATCGGACCCTCGCGGTCCACGCGGATGAACTCATAGGCCATCGAGGATCCTCCCTTTGTCTGTTGCGGCGCAGGCTCGCCTGGGCGCCGCTACGTCGGTCAAGCGCTCGGCTTCAGCCCGGCCCGATAGCGTTTCCAGTTCTCGACATAGTGCATGGCGCCGCCGGCCAGGACGCGGCCCTGGTCTTGCGAGATCTCGCGCACCACCTTGCCCGGCGCGCCCATGACCAGGGAATTGTCAGGGATCTCCTTACCCTCGGTGATCAGGCAATTGGCCCCGATCAGGCAGTTCTTTCCGATCTTCGCGCCGTTCAGCACGATGGAGCCGATGCCGATCAGCGAGCCGTCGCCGATCGTGCAGCCGTGCAGCATCACCATGTGGCCGACGGTGACGTTGGCGCCGATGGTCAGCGGATAGCCGCTGTCGGTGTGCAGGACGCTGCCGTCCTGGACGTTCGAGTTCTCGCCGATGGTGATCGGATCGTTGTCGCCGCGCAGGGTCGCGCCGAACCAGACTGAAGCATTCCTCTTCAGAATCACTCGCCCGACCACCGCCGCGTTCGGCGCGATCCAGTATTCATCATCCGCAGGCACTTCGGGCGCCACATCGCCCAAGTTATAGACACCCATCCGTACACCCCGTTTATTCAACCAAATGAGCCATTTAACCGCTCGTAAAGAACGGTAGCATCATTCTAGTGATGCGATTCGTGAGGGCGATCGCCCTTCCGCATCCCGCTGCGAGTCGGCGTCCGCCTCGTGGCTGAGCGTTCTGGGCGGGGTACAAAGTGTCGCGTTTGCTACGGCGGGGTGTCCCGCCTGGATCACCGACCGAAGGCGGGCCTCCTGGCCGCAGCGCGCGACGCCGCCGCCCCTACGTCTCACATTCTATCGATCCTCGAGGGCGAGCCATTTCGGCGTCGCCCTTTTTTCATGCCCCTAGGGAGGCCTAGATGACCAAGCGAGCTCTGAAGCGACAACTGCGCGAAGGCGCGTTCGACGCGGCCCAGTTCGAGGATGACGCTAAAATCCGCCGGCTGCCGGTAGATCGCGCCTGGTCTCCGGTGGCACATCACAACGACGACCGTGACCAAGGCTACCTGAAGACCATCAAGGCAAAATCGCCCGGACAGCAGGCCCTGATGGACGCCATCGACGCGAAGAATCTCGTGATGGCGCTTGGCCCGGCGGGCACCGGCAAGACCTATCTAGCCATCGCCAAGGCCGTCGAGGCGCTGGAAGCTGGACGGGTTGGCCGGATCGTCCTGTCGCGCCCCGCTGTGGAAGCCGGAGAATCGATCGGATTCCTGCCGGGCGACGCTGAGGACAAACTCGCCCCCTATCTGCGGCCGCTCTACGACGCGCTTTCAGACCGGCTTTCGATGAAGCGGGTGCGGGCGCTGATGCAGGAAGGCGCGATCGAGATCGCTCCGGTGGGCTTCATGCGCGGACGCACGCTCAACAACGCCTTCGTAGTGATCGACGAGGCGCAGAACTGCACCTATGGCCAACTGAAGATGCTGCTGACCCGGCTGGGCTGGCACTCGACCATGGTGGTGACAGGCGACCCCGCCCAGTCCGACCTGCTGCCCGAACTTTCCGGCCTAGGCCCGGTGGCCGACAAATTCGAGGCGATCTCGAATATCGCCGTCGTCCGCCTCAAGGATGTCGATATCGTTCGCCACCCGCTGGTGGCCGAGATGCTCGGCGTGCTCTGAGCCACTTGGTCCAAGCCAAATAAAAAGGGCGCGCCACGTGAGTGGCGCGCCCAGTTTTATTCGAGAGGGATTTTATTCGGCTTAGACGTAGACGAAGCCCGTCGAGGTCTCGCTCACATGGTGCGAGTCGACGCCGGTCAGGGTGATCGAGTCGCCCGTTCCGAAGCTGATGACGGTGTCCGCACCGGCCTGGGCCACGATCGCCTTGTACCCAGCCTTCATGTAGGCCGAGGTGTCGATCTTGTCGGCGCCGTCGAAGCCGAAGTCGGTGATCACGTCCTTGCCGCTGCCAACGCCGAACCGGAAGGTGTCGACGCCGCGGCCGCCGATCAGCATGTCGTTGCCCGCGCCGCCAATGATGACGTCGTTGCCGCCGCCCGCATTGATGGTGTCGTTGCCCGCCAGGCCTTCCAGCTGGTTGGAGCCGGCGTTGCCCTGAAGGAAGTTGTTCAGTTCGTTGCCGGTGCCGCTCCAGTTGTTGGATTCAGCGGTATTGATCGTCAGGTTCTCGATATTGGAACCCAGGACATAGTCGCCCTTGGCGATGATCGTATCGACGCCCTCGCCGGCCTTTTCGACGACGGTCGTGCCGCCGTTGGGCACGTAGTAGGTATCATTGCCCTTGCCGCCGATCAGCTGGTCCGTTCCGCCGCGGCCATCGATCGTGTCGTTGCCAGCGCCGCCCGTCAGGACGTTGTTGCCGGAATTACCGATCAGCGTCACGCCCACGACCGGCTGGGTCACGGGAGGCGGCTCGACGACCACCGGCGGCGGCTCAACCGTGCCCCCGCCCGACGAAGTGCCGAAGGCGTAGCCCGTAGCGGTGGCGGCCAGCTTGTTGAGAGCCACGCCCGTCAGGGTGATCGACTCGCCGTTGGAGAAGCTGATCACCGCGTTACTGCCGACCTGCGAGAGGGCGGCCTTGTAGCCGGCCTTCAGGTAGCTGGAGATATCGATCGTATCCGCACCACCCACGCCGAAGTCGGTGACAACGTCTTTGCCGCCGCCGACGACGAACCGGAAGCTGTCGACGCCAGCGCCGCCCGTGAGGGTATCGGCGCCTTGGCCGCCATCGATGGTGTCGTTACCGCCCAGGCCGCTCAGCCGGTTGTTGCCAGCATTGCCGACCAGCACGTTGTTCAGGTCGTTGCCCGTGCCGGACCAGCCATTGGTGGCGACGCCGATCGTGAGGTTCTCGAGGTTGGCGCCCAGGACGTAGTCGCCCTTGGCGACAACAGTGTCGACGCCCTCGCCAGCCTTTTCGACGACCGTCGTCGCGCTGTTCGGCACGTAGTAGGTGTCGTCACCCTTGCCGCCGACCAGCTGATCGGTGCCGCCGCGACCGTCGATGGTGTCGTTGCCATCGCCGCCGTTGATCACTTCGTTGCTGGAGCTGCCAACGAGGTTCTGGCTACCCGTAGCCGGCGGCTGGACGACCACCGGCGGCGGTTCGACCGGCGAGGTCGGGGGCGACGTCGGGTCGGTCGGAGTCGTCGGGGCCTTGCCGTAGTAGCTGTCGACGATCGTGCCGATGGAGTCGGCGTCATGCGTGGCCAGGACCTTGCTGATCAGGTCAGCGCTGGTGTCGGCCTTGCTCACCAGTGTGTTGTTGGTGAGGACGTTGCCCGTCGAGCCGCTGAGCTTGTCCGACACGGCACGGGCGTAGTTGTCCGAGACCGTGACGTTCTTGGTGCCCTCGGCCATGATGATGCCCGGAGCCTGCGTGCTGCTGCCGGTCTGCAGCAGGACGTTGTCGATCACCTTGCCGTTGTGGACGTCCCACAGAACGATGCCGGAGTTGTCGCTGCCGAGGATGGCGTTGCCTTCGATCAGCACGTTGTCGAAGCCGGGCGTTCCGCCCTGCATCCACATGCCGAGGATGGTCTCACCATCGCCCCGCTCCATGACGTTGTCACGGATGATGATGTTGCTCGTCGGGCTGGTCTGGCGGGAGTCGGTCCACAGCGCGATGTAGTCAGCGTGGTCGCCGCCCGTCAGGCCGATACGCCAAGGCGTGATCGAGTGGATGTGGTTGTCTTCGATCGTCAGGTTCGAGGCGCCGCCGACGATGCCGGTGCCGCGGGTGTCGTGAATTTCGTTGTCAGTGATGGCCACCGTGTCGGAGCTGCCGATCACGATCCCGCGGTGGAATTGCGAGATGTCCGTGCCACGAACCTCGATGTCGTTCGAACCTTGGATCGAGAAACCCCGGCCGGTCGGGAAGCCGATCACGTTGCCGGTGTTGTCCAGTGCGGTCGCGGTCGCCGAGACGCCGGTGATCGCATTACCGCCCTTGATAATGCTGTCGACGAAGCTGATGCCCTTCGAGCCGCTGATATAGACGGCCGAGGAGTCCGACACCGTGGTCGAGGTCGGCGTGAAGTCGACCTTCAGCGCCTGGAAGTTGATGTTGCTGCTTCCAGTAATGTTCAGCGTGTGGAAGACGGCGGGGTTGCCAGCATCCGCCGACGTGATCGTCACGTCGCTCGCGTACGCCTTCGAGTTGATGGCAAAATCACCGTAGTTGCCGGCCGCCAACCGAATGGTATCGCCGCCCGCCGCCGTCTGAAGGGCGCTGGTGAGTTGAGCCGCGTTAGAAACAGTTATGATGGCCAATGTCTAATCTCCACGTATTACGCATAAGCAGAACAAAGCTTGCCCGGATTAGGCGCAAATCGACTTGGGACATCAACGCGACATCCTGTCCCCGCTCCTCCCTACGCTTAGGGAGGCCTTCGGTGACAGGTGATAATCTGCCCGACTAGCGTTTTAGCGATGGATAAACAATGTGGTTAAATTGCGTTTACTCTAAGTCGCCCCTAACCATTCAGGTGCGATCTATCGCCACGCGTGCGACAGCCCGCCGCATACAAGTATTGATGAAGATATGACTTCAGATTCTCTAGAGAGAGTGGCGGACCAATGTCGTTGCAACGCCATCCAACAGCAGGCGCCTGGCAGTAATTGCCAACTTGACGCCGGGCCGGCGCACTCAAAAGGCGCTACAGGTCGCCTCGCAACTCGCCTGATTGGGGAAATTACGCAGCGAACCTAGTCCGCGCGTCGAATTTTGTGCGCGGGATAGCTTCTGAGATCGACAGGGTGGCGATCGATACATTTGGCCATTCGCCGCTGTCCGCGACCGATGCGCCCGACTTTGGGGCCAATAGCCCCGTCTAGCGGCGCCACAATCGATCAGCTTTGTGGCCTCAATCGGTAACCGGTGGACATTTTGCACGCGCGGCCCGGGACCGCTTGTGCGCGCAGGCGCCGCAGCTATCGCCCCCTGGGGTGCGACATCCCGCGCGCCCCGCTGCCCTACTCGAAGTTGATCGCCTTGGCGATTTCCACCGAATCGCGCGGCGGACGGTCGGCGTTTCGCCGGTGCCGCTTCACCCCCGCGTACTGTGCACGCCATAGCGTAACCGGGTGCCAGACGATGTCGGAGTTCAGATTCTTGATCGGCAGATACTTCCGCCATTTACGCTGCATGTAGCGATAGGCCTTGGCGTAGGGCCCGCCCAACGAGCGCACGGACCTGCCATTGTGCACCACCCCGGCGTCGATCACGTAGGCCGGGGTGCCATTCACGCGGGCCTGCATGACGATGTCGGTGCCATAGAAATGGAAGCCCGCCAGGTCCTCATCAAATCGCAGGCCGGAGGCGCGCCGAACGATCAGCACCAGTTCGTCGACCGTCTCCGCTCGCCCCGGCTTGAAGCCGCTCTCACCCAGCACCCGGCCGAGCCCCGACGACCAGACGATGCCGATCTCTTCGCCGTCCGGTGTGCGACCGTAGAGTCCCAGCACGCCCCAGTTCGGATCAACCTTCTCCAATTCGTCGATTTGGACGATCAGGCGCTCCAGCCATCCCTTCGGCAGATAGACGTCCTGGTGAGCCAGGATCACGATCGGCGCCGTGCAGCCATCGATCCCGGCATTCAGCGCCGAGCCGGCCGACGAGTAGCCCTCGTAGATCTTCAGCCGCAACGCGCCGGAGACCAGGTCCGGCGAACGCTTCAGGCAGCCGTCAAGGATCTCATGATTGTTGACCGCCGCCGCGATAGCGAAGTCTTCAATGCTTCTGGGCATCAGTACACATTCTCTCGGGCGGGCAGCGCGCGTCTGGGGGCGGACTTCGATAGCGTTCACCATAATACGTTCGCTTTATGCCAAGCAGGCGTTGATCATTCGTTGCAGCGCAAGGAGTCTTGCCTGTGACGGGCTTCGATGGTGTTTCTCTCCGTGGTCGCTCCCAGGCTCCGCAGGCGACGCCAGCCGCTCCAAAGTTGAGACTGCAGTGAACACACGAACCGATGCCCTGAAGCCGCCGGCCGAACGTCAGACGCGATCCGTTATCGCATCGATCTATGACGAAAAGCCCTCAAGCTATTTCGGCAATGCTCGGCACGACATTGTCGCGCTGCTCAAAACTGGGCCGGAGTCCGCGATCCTTGAGCTAGGCTGCGGCTCTGGCGGCACCGGCCGGGCTGCGCTCGCCGCCCGCAAGGCGGGGCGCTATGTGGGTCTGGAGCTCAACGAGCAGGCGGCCGCGACCGCGGCGGAGACGCTGACCGACGTGTTGGTCGGCGACGTGCAGGACATCGATCTTTCGAGCTTTGCCGGGCAGTTCGACGCGCTGATCATCAGCGAAGTGCTTGAGCATCTGACCGACCCGTGGACGACGCTTGGCCGTCTGACGAAGTGTCTGAAGCCTGGCGGGATGGTGTTCGCCAGCTCACCCAACATCGCCTACTTTGGGATCATCAAGAATCTGATCCTTGGGCGCTTCCGCTATCATGGCACGGGCCTGATGGACCGCACGCACCTGCGCTGGTTCACCCCGGAGAGCTTTCGCCAGTTGTTCGAAGGTGCGGGCATCGAAGTGCATACAATCAGGCCGATGCGTCATCCTGGTTGGAAGGGGCGCTTGTTCAACGCCCTGACCGGTAGCCGCTTCGATCACCTGTTCATGGCCCAGATGATGGTGGTCGGCAGCCGGCGCTAATCGCCTTAGCCGCCGCGCACCCGCACCAGCGCCCGCACCGCAACGCGGCCCGGCGCGGTGGTCGCCAGCCTTGCCTTGACTGTCGCAGGCAAGATCAGCCAGCCGCTGACCAGCAGGACCGAACCGGTCACGACGGCCGAAACCCACCACCGCCAGTCAGTGATGTCCCACCGCCCTGCGAGATAGGCGCCCAGAACCAGCACGCCGAGCGTGAACAGCAGGATGCGCCAATTGCTGATGGAGCGGTTGGCGAGCCACGACAGCACCAGATAGTCCGACGCACAGCGCACCGCGAACACCGTGGCGCACCCGACGAACCCAAAGTGGATAAGCGAGAAGTAGAGCAGCGCCACATAGATCGGCAGTTGCACCAGGACCGACTTGGTCACCAGGTCCGGACGCCCGGAGGTTTGCAGTCGGATGAACGAGATCATGGCGAAGGAATTGGCCCAAAAGCCGATCAGCACGATGCGGCCGACCGGCCCGGACTGCCCGCCGACATCGTGGCCGACCCACAGTCGCAGGAACGGCTCGATCACGAAGATTGCGCCCAGCACCGGCAAACTCATCAGCGCGATCAGGGTGCGCAGCGCTGTGTCCGCCAGTCCCTTGGCCTGGCCCTCCGCGGCCGACAGGCGCGGGAAGAGCGCGTTGGTCAGCGCACCCGGCAGGATCTGGATGCGCTGGGCCAGCTGCAGCGGCACCGTATAGATCGTCACCGCCGCGGCGCCCAAGACTGCTCCGATCATGAAGCGGTCGATCATGACAAGGGCCTGGCCAAGCAGCGACGTCAGGTTGACCCAGCCGCCGTACTTCAGAAGCGCAGTGACTTCGGTCTTATCCACGCGGCGCAGCAGGCCGCGGCAGAACTCGACGTAGCAGCGGTAGCCGAGCACCGCGATCGCAATCAGGCGCGCCAGGATCGCCGCGCTCAACAGCGGCAACAAGTGCGGCCCGACCCATAGGGCGACAGCAATCGGAAGCAATTGGAACAGCACCGTTGAGATCAACGACACCATGTTCGTCTCAAGGAATTTCTCGCGCCCCTGCATGGCGCCAGTCAGCACGCCGGTCAGGGTCGAAATGGGAACCGCGCAAGCCAGCAGCGGCACACTGGCCAGGATCTCGGGCCGCAGTGCCTCGCTCATCTTGAAAGCGTGGCCGAAGAAGTAGCCGGCCGCCCCCAACAGCAGCAGCCCGCCGATCAGACCCATTCCGACATTGACGCTCAGCGCCGCCCAGAAGGTGTCCGCCCGTGCTTGGGGCGTGCTGTCGCGCTGGGATGCGATCCGGAATGAAGTGGAGCGGCCAAGGCCCAGGTCGAACAGTCCGAAATAGCCGAGCAGCAGCCAGGCGATCGCCAGCACGCCGTAGCGCTCGGGGCCGACAAGCTTCAGGTAGGCCGGCACCGTGACGAGCGACAGCAACACGGGAACGATCGCACCGACAAGGTTGTACGTCGTGTTTCGGCTGACACTCAAAACACAGTTCCTGTTGCGGAGATTGGCGTGAGACGCCCCCTGCCAGGCGCCCGTTCCATGATCGGCGGCAGGTCTTTATCGTCGATGAAGACCCTTTGCGCCATGGGGCGCTGGACCTGTGGGCGCTTCGCGTGCGAGGCGACTAACTCGGCCCCACAGGCTAGGGATGATGACGCTGGGCCGAACGCGCCTAAGGTGGAAGCGGAACTATTGGAGGCGCCTCGTGACCAAGTCCCTGACCCAGCCCGCGCTAGCGGCCGTCGTCGCGGCGCTGTTGACCGCGGCCTGCGCGCCCCAGGCCACCGCCAGCGTCTACTATGTCGACTACCAGTCCGGCTCCGACGCGGCCGACGGAATCAGCCCGGAGAAGGCCTGGAAGCACGCGCCCGGCGATCCGCAGGCGGACGGCCGCCCCTCCTCGGTGAGGCTGAAGCCCGGCGACACCGTGCGCTTCAAGGGCGGCGTCGCCTATCGTGGAACCATCGCGCTGCCCGCGGACGGCGCGCCCGGGGCCCCGGTTACATACGCCGGCGACCAGTGGGGCCAGGCGCCCGCCGTGTTCGACGGTGGCGATCCGGTCACCTCCGCCGTCCCCTGCCCCTCGGCGGCGGCCTGCGGCGGCGCGGCGAACTGGAACCAGCTGAGCCTCGTCACCTTCGAACCGCCGAAGACGGCGATGATCAAATTCTTCGACTCCAAGGCCATGCTTTACGAGGGGCAGTATCCCCGCGCCAAAGACCCGTTCTTCTCCGACGATGTCGAAGAGTATGTCGAAACGCCGCTGTCCGAAGTCGATGGGATGCGGCAGGGCCGGCTGCGCTCGCCGCAGCTCGCCAAGGCTCTCAGCGCCGGCTCTGAAGGCGCCGTGCTGTCGATCTGGACCCAGGGCAACTGGGTCGTTCGCCGACCGATCCGCGCCGTCACTGGCGATGTAATCGAGTTCGCGCCGAATGACATCAAGCCCTACACTGATCGGCCTGGACGCGCGGCAGTGGTGAGCGCAGCTGGCCTGGTCGACCAGCCGGGCTTCTACGCGGTTCTCGCCCCGGGCAAGGCGGTGATCTGGCCACGCGCCCTCAATGGCGCCCCTGACACGCGGCTGGCGGTTGGCTCAGGGCGCAAGGGCTTCGACCTCGCCGGTCGCTCGGACGTGGTGATCAAGGGTTTTGTCTTCGAGCACTTCGTTGCCGAGAAGTATGGCGAAGGCATTCAGGTCTCGAACGCTGGCGGACTTTCCAGCCGGGCTCGGATCGAGGGGAACACCTTCCGACAGTCCTCGCTCTACACCGGCGACGGCGCGATCATGATCGGCAAGGTCGACGGCGCACAGATCGTCGGCAACACGTTCGAGGACCTGGAAAGAGGGTCCGGCATCCGCACGCCCGGACGCCCGCTGACCAATCTTCAGATCGTGGGCAACACCTTCCGCCGCCTCGGCCAGACCGGCATTCTCGCCATGGGCGTCAAGGACCTAACGGTCTCAAAGAACACCATGTCCGACCTCTACGGTATCCACGGCAACGGCATCTCCCTCTACATGGACAACCGGGGCTCGGTGGTTTCGGAGAACCGGATCACCAACTCGACCCGGCCCATGACCTTCCACGGAGAAAAGGCCGCCGAGGCGCAGAATCCCGGGGACCATGAGATGGTGATCGAGCGAAACTTCTTCGCGACCCCGCACAAGTCAGCGGGCGCGATCATCAGCTTTGGCGAGACCCGCGGCGTCACGATCAAGGACAACGTCCTGATCGGTCCGGAGGTCGGCCTGCTGCTGTCGCCCGCGGACGAGCGGCTGGTGGTCACCGGCAATCAGACCACCGGAATTCGCACCAAGGGCGCACAGCCGGGGGACTGGGTCCTCAAGGACAATGGCAAGGTCACGGCCGAGCAGTTGAAGGAGGCCCGCGCGGCGCAAACTCAGAAACCCTGAGCGCAGCCCGCCCCGTGGCAGTCCGCCTTAGGCGCTCTTGCGGGCCAGACGATCACGCAGGAAACGGCGAACGCGGGCGGGATTAGAGAGCTTCTTCCAGACCGCCAGATAGTCGCGCGCGTCTCCGTACTTGTTGACCGGCACGCTCTCGAGTTCAGGCCACTGGGCCCGGATCAGCGCCCAGAACAGCGTCGCGGTGTCCTTCTCCGCCGGGGCGACGCCCAGGAACGCGTCCAGCACCGCACGCTGGGCGAAGGGCAGGAAGTTCAGCTTGATCGAGTTGGTGATCGGCCGCTGGCCCATCGCCCAGCTGCCAAATTTTAGCTCGTGGAAAGCCAGATCGAGAATGACGCTATTGGGTTGGCCTTCCAGGGCCGCAAACCAGGTCGAGATGTTGGCCAGGAGTTCGGGATGCTGCGGAAGGGTCAGGCGATCGATCACGAACCGCGCGTCGATCGTCGCCTGATTGATCGAGTGGAAGTCCTGCCGGTAGAGGCGGCACCGCCCAACCTCGCCATACATGCCGGTGAACATTGCATCGCGGCCGGTCAGATCGCGCAAGGTCGTATGGGTCCGGCGCGGGGCCTCGACCATGCAGTCGCCGACCATCCGGTCCCAGATCGCGGTCTCCAACTCCGACGCCTGTCGGAGCGGCAGCACCTTGTGCTTGAGGCCAAACTGACTGGCGATGGCCCGGCTGATGTCGATGTCCATTTCCGCGTTCGGCGCCTCGAGCGTGAAGAATTGGCAGTCGTCGAGGCTCGTACGGCAGCTCGCCAGCAGTAACCGGGAGTCGAAGCCGGCCGTCATCGTCGCCGCCACCTTGAACTCGCGGTTCGCCGCAGCGCTGAAGTCCGTCAGGGCTTTGGAGGCCGATGTGACGCTTTCGTCGAAGTTCCGCCACTGATCGAAATCGCCTTTCCGTGGCCAGAAGCGATGCGTCGTCCAGGTCGTCAGGTCGAGATAGTGGTTGGGCAGCACCCGATAGACGTCGCGGTGCGCGGTCAGCGTGCCGGAGATCCAGCCGCCTGCTCCCTCGCGACCAATCAGCGAGGAATGCAGGTCGGCCCGGAAGCGATCCTTGTAGGCCGGAACGTCCAGCAGCAGGGCGGACGAGGAAGCAGCGCACTCATCCGGCGGCGAATAAACGATCGGGAACGAGCCGCCATGGTCCATGTACAGGCGGCCAGGAAGTTCGCCCGCCGAGACGAAGACATACAGCCCCGAGAGGCGCGGCAGAACGCGGCGCTCAAGCTCCTCCGCGCTGGACGCCTCGACCGGCAGGCTGACGTCGCCGGCCGGCAAGAAGGCGCCGGAGAACTCGCTGTAGGCAAAGCCGACAATGACGCCCAGGAAGCGCTCGTGGCTGTCGTGCAGGGCTGTGACGCGAAGCTTCTCGTCGTTCGCCAGCCAGACGCCAGCGATTTGCGTCAGGCGATAGCCGGCCGGCGCCTCAGGCTTCGTCTTCGCCAGAAACACCTGATAGTCGACAATTGGCGCGGCCCGAAAGACGCACTGCGACACATCGAGAGCAGCCATGCTTGCCAACCCTAACCCCACGATGACGCCGGGCGAGGCACGTGCGACGACGCCCGGAACGGAAGCTAAGCCAGTACCCCATTCCGCCTTACCAGGCCGTCAAAATCCGTTGAGCGCACGAACATTGATGCGGGTGCGCTACCCGATTTCTTAACGCACTGAAGTACTATATCGATGAGCGCACTGAAGGCTCGCCCGCATTTTTTCGAGGCGTCCGGGCGCCGCCGTTTCGCTCGCGAAACTCATACGGATCCAGTTAGGCCAAGGCGACGAGCCACATGCGAAATATCCTGCAGCGCGCTATGCGAGGCTGGACCGCTATCGCGGATACGCCCGAGAAGCCGCAGTTCGTCTTGAAACCGTTCTCGACCGAGTTCGCCATCGGCTGGCGCCGTTACGCCGCCTGGCTGCTGATGGCGGGACTCATAATCGTCTGCCTGTTCTACGGGTTCTTCTACGCCATCACGACGCCGTTCATGCTCAAGGAGTTCATGGCGCCGCTGCTGCCGCTGGCGGCTATCGCGGTGTGGGCGCTCCCCGACATGAAGACCGCGCCGACGCGGACGATGAACCGGTTGTTCTTCGCATTTCTGGTCATGGCGATTTGCTGGCCCAACTACCTTGCCATCGCCTTGCCGGGACTGCCGTGGATCACTTCTGTCCGGCTCGTTGGATTCCCGCTGGCGTTCGTCCTGCTGCTCTGCCTGTCAATCTCGCCGGAATTCCGCGCTCAAACGTTGGCCTCCGTCCGCTCGATCCCCAGGCTCGCGACCTTTATCGCCGCCTTTGTCGCGATCCAGTGCTTCTCGATCCTGGTTTCCCGCCACCCGTTCGAATCCTTGAACGCCGTCATTGCGCTGCAGATCAGTTGGACCGCGATCTTCTTCGTCGCCTGCTACGCGATGCTGACCCCCGGCTACGCCCACAAGTGGGCCTATATCCTCTGGATGGGCGCGGTCTTCGTCTGCGTGCTCGGGCTTTGGGAACAGAAGCTTGGACATGTTCCCTGGCTGAACCACATCCCAAGCTTCCTTGCGGTCGGCGACGAGTACGTTCAGCGGATCCTGGCCGGCGGCAGGCGACTCGGCATCGGCGACCTACGCATTCAATCCATTCACTCCACGAGCCTGGGGCTGGCGGAGTTTCTCGCGCTTGCGACGCCGTTCATCATCCACTTCATGGTCGCCGACACCTATCGTCCGGCCTTGAGGATCGCGGCCGGCGCGTCCATTCCGCTGATCTTCTACGTCATCATCCTGACCCAGGCCCGACTTGGCTCTGTGGGCTTCTTCATGGCCTGCCTGCTTTACCTGTTCGCTTGGGCCTTTGGGCGGTGGCGTCACGTAAAGGGGACATTGATTGGCCCGGCAGTCGTGATGGCCTATCCGGTCATCTTCGTCGCCTTCATGGCCGCGACCTTCTTCATCGGGCGACTGAAGAAAATCGTGTGGGGCGGCGGCGATGCGGCCTACAGCAACGAAGGACGCATGGACCAGCTACGCATGGGCATTCCGAAGGTTCTTGCCCGCCCTTGGGGCTACGGCGCCGACCAGGGGGCCGACGCGCTGGGCTACACCAACCTCGCGGGCACGCTGACGATCGACAACTACTACCTGCTGATCGCCCTCGACTACGGGATCGTCGGCTTCATCCTGTACTACGGCGCGATCCTGCTCACGATCTATGCCGCTGCAAAATATGGTCTGGCGGCCAAGATGAAGGACCCGGAGCAGGCGCTTCTGATCCCGCTGGGCATCTCGCTGTCCGTCTTCTTCGTTATCAAGTCGATCTTCAGCCAAACCCAGAACCACGCCCTTCAGTTCATGTTGATGGGTGCGGTCGCGGCGCTCGTATTCCGCGCGCAGTATGGAGCCACGGCGAACACACCTCGCGCAGGAACCAACTAGTCTGGCGTTGAGGTCGGGAAGCTGCGCCGGGGGGCAGTTCCCAAAGGAAAATCTTAATCAGGGCGACGGATATTCACGGCCTTACCGACGAACGCGGCGCCAAGTGAATATTCCTCTTGTTCCTGAACGTAGGCGTAGTCGTCGCAGACCCTACAGGCAAAGCAGGCGGACCGGCGAGCGCATCTCTGCGCTAGGGGTCGAGGTCGACCTCGTCCGCCCAGAAGAGGTCATGCACCACATCACGAAGGCGGTGACGTCGGGCCGATCGAGCCGCATCGCCAATCACAACGCGCACAGCATCTACCTAACCAAGAAGAACCCCGAGTTCGCCGCCTTCTTTGAAGACGCCGACCTGATCGAGGTCGACTCCACTCCGCTGATCTTCTTCACGCGCACGCTAGGCCTGCATAGCCGCCGCTTCCATCGCTGCACCTATCTGGATTGGCGCGACCACTTCTGGAGCGTCGCGGCGCGAAACAGCTGGCGCGTCTTCTATTTGGGCGGAGAGCCCGGGGTGGCGGCCAAGGCGGCGGAGAGCCTGACAGCGCGGTACCCGGGACTCCGACTCTCGACGCGTCATGGCTACTTCGACATGACCTCCGGCTCAGAGGACAACGAGGCCGTCCTGCGTGAGATCACTGAAGCGCGTGCGCAAGTGTTGTTCGTGGGCATGGGCATGCCGCGCCAGGAGATCTGGCTCCAGCGCAACCAGCATCTGCTACCTCCGACCGTCGCGCTGTCCGTCGGCGCTGCGCTCGACTATGAGGCCGGCGCTCAGCGCCCAGCGCCTCGCTGGATGGGCCAGATCGGGATCGAATGGCTGTTCAGGTTGGCCGGCGATCCGAGGCGCCTCTTCTATCGCTATTGCGTCGAGCCCTGGTGGCTGGTCGCGCCCGCATTCCGCGACGTTCGCCGCGCTATCGCCAAGCGCCAGGACCGGGGCGCAAGTTCGCCACAGGCCCATCAAGCCAAGCCGCCTCGCAAGGTCGAAGCCTAGGCGGCGTTCTCGACCTCGCGCACGCTCGAAATTCCAGCGCCCTCGAGCGCTGCGATCAGCTCGGACACCGCGCGCGCCAATTCTTCGGAGTCCCGGCCGCGAAGCACAAGGTTCGAGCCGTAGCCGGACTCCCCAAAGAACGGATAGCTGCCGAGCGACATGTCGGGGTGCTCCTTGGCGACCGCCTCCAGCGGCGCGGCGATCACCCCCTCGCCGGATCCCTCGACCCGGACCGTGCGCGAGATCGTCACCGCGCCGCCCTTCAGGCGATGGCCGACGTCCTCAAGCATGCCGCGCATGATGGTGGGCACTCCGGCAAGCACGAAGACATTGCCGATCGTGAAGCCCGGCGGGCCTTGGACCGGATTCTTCACCAATTCGCCGCCCACGGGCACGCGGGCCATGCGCCGCCGCGCCGCGTTGGGCGCCTCGCCCCACCGGGCGGCCATCATGGCCAGAATTTCGGGATGCTCCTGCAGCTCGACCCCGAACGCCGCGGCGACCGCGTCGGCAGTGATATCGTCGTGCGTAGGTCCGATGCCGCCGGTGGTAAGGACGTAGTCGTAGCGGGCCCGCAGGGCGTCCAACGCCTCGACGATCTCTGCGATGGTATCGCCGACGGTTCGAGCCTCCGCCAGATCGACGCCATGAACACCCAGATAGCGGGCGATGTCGCGCAGGTTGGTGTCCTGGGTCCGACCGGAGAGTATCTCGTCGCCGATGATCAGAACCCCGGCGGTCACCCGCCCGTTCGCCGAACCCGTCATGCGTCTCCCCTCCACGGCTTGAACCCGATGCTCATAGACCGACTAGCGCCGTCCATCGCGGCGGGCAACCGGAAGACCTAGAGGCCGAGCGCGCGGCCCATGAGGCGCAAGGCGTCGAGGAAGTTGCCGTCATGGTCGAAGGCTTCCAATGCACCGCCCAGCATGACGTAGGCCATGGTCACGCCCCAGCCGACGAAACGGCCGATCTGCGTCTTGAAGAAGGTGATCTTGCGCTGCTGGGCGAAGCGCGCCCAGCGCAGGACAACCGCCTGGCCTATCCCGTGCCAGAGTCCCCAGACCAGCCAGTTGATCGAGCCCGCGTGCCAGAGGCCGACCACGACAAAGGTCGCGATGACCGCCAGGTACGGATTCCGTGTCAGGCCGATCATCGGCATGTAGACGTAGGCGCGGCACCAGCTGGTCAGGGTCATGTGCCATCGCCGCCAGAACTCGACGAGGTTCGCCGCCAGCAGCGGATAGTTGAAGTTCTCCATGATCTTGAAGCCGAACAGCCGGCTCGCCCCGATCGCAATGTCGGTATAGGCGGAGAAATCCAGGTACGAGATCAGCAGATCGATGGCGAGGTAGGCCCAGACGGCCCAGACCTCCGGGTGCTCGCCGCCACCATTGGCGAAGGCGACGACGTCTCCCCCCGACAGCATGTGCGAAACGCGCGACAGGGCGTCGACGATGACGAACTTCTTGATCAGACCCTGGGCGATCCGCGTGCCGCCCTCGACCAGCAACTCCGTTCGGAACTTGTCTTCCCGATTGTCCAGGAAGTGCTCGAACCGCTCGATCGGGCCGGACGTGAAGGTCGGCATCAGGAACAGCCACGACAGAAAGTCCTGGATGTTGTGCGCCGGAAGCATGTCTCGGCGGCGCTCGATCGCGTAATGGATCAGCTTGAAGCTGAAATAGCTGATCCCGACCGGAACGACGAGGTTGGCGAGGTACGCGTTCTCGTCAATTGGACGCACGATGCCTGGAATGTACTTGTACCAGAACAGGTACAGGACAACCGCGACGATCGGGAGCGGCGAGCGGCCAAGACTCGCCAGCCCCACAATGACGTTGTTCGACCGGCCGCCGGCCGCGACGGCGGCGACGGGCATGGCTGCGACCGCGAACGACCCGTAAACCAGCAAGCCGACCGCCAGCATCATCATGAGGTCGAACGGCGCCAGGACCGTCAGCACCCCCAGGCTGGCCGCGACCAGCAGCATGGGGCGGAACCGGGTCGGGATCATCCAGTAGACGATCGGCAGAAGGCCGACGAACAACCACCAGTCCAGATGTTGGATCATGATCGAGTTCCCAACACCCTAGTAGCCCTGGTAGCGGAACACGGTGACGTTGCCCGAGAGGGCTACGAGTCCGAGCACCGCAATGAACAGCAGGACCCCGAGCACCAGGCCCTGGGCGATCTGCCCGACGCGCCACGACCAGGTCAGTCGTGCAGTGATGTCTTGGGGGCCGCTCATTTGGCTTCTTTGTTCAAGGCTGAGACGACGCAATTGGCGAGCGCCAATCGCAACTTGGCTTGGGCGTCGGGATCATCAACGTGGATGTAGTCCGGGAACTGAGCCGGGGCGGGCTGGAAGCTGGCCGCCAGACGGCAATAGGTCCCGCCCATCGCCGTCGCCATCGCCTCCGACCGCTTGAGATACGCCGCGTAACGAGCGCGGTCTGCGGCGCCTTCGTATAGGTCTTCGCTGACCGGATTCTCGACGAACACGACCACGTTGCCGTTCGCCTCAAGCCGCTGGACCGTTTCACCCAGCAGTTTCACGCCGACATCATCGGCCTGCGTCGGGCCGCGCAGGTGCTTCAGGACTGCCTCACGCTGCCCGGCAAGGCCCGCGGCGTCCAACGGCGGATGCATCAAATAAGCGTCGATGCGCCGTTCGGCCGGCTTACGCACAAGTGCGCGCGCCATCGCCACGCTGACGTTGCGCAACAGGAAATTCCGGTTGTCGATGACGTAGATGCCCGTTCGCCCCTGCGGCTCCTCGTCAAGCGAGGCCACAGCCTTGTCAGCCCAGTCTGAGCGAACGCCAACCCGGCCCATGCGATACTGGGCGACTAGGTCGTCTTTCTTCAGACCGAAGCGGTCGAAACCCAACGAGAGCACGACGACACCGGGACGCTGCTTGGTGGCGTACTCAGCCAGCGCCGCTTCATCCAGCGGGCCCTGCAGCGGCGTCGTCAGGAACGCCACGCGCCAAGGCCGAGAGGTTACGGCGGCCATGGCCTGCGCCGTCTGTTCGTCGCTGGCGAACACGTGGGCGAGGATGGAATCGCTGACCACATAAAGCCGCGGGGCGGAGTCGGCGACCGGCGTGATCGCCAGTTGCAGCGCCTCACGTGTTGCGAACGCCTCGGTGTCCTTGGTCGAGCGTGGAAGGTAGACGCCCATCGGCCCAGCCAGGGTGGCCGGCGTGATCAACAGGCACGCCAGCGCCGCGGTTGCGGCGAACACGGCCACCGTCAGGGTGAAGGCGAAACGGCTTGGGGTGACGAACCCGCGCCAGAAGGCCGTAAGCCGCCCTCCCACTGTCGTCTTGGGGAAGTTCGGAGGGATAATGGTCATTCCGCTGCTCCGAGCATGGATCGCAGTTTTCCAAAGTCGGGCTTGCCGTTGGGCGTCAGCGGAAAGGCTTCGAGAATGCGGTACTCGCGCGGCTGCATGTGCTGCGACATCTCGTTGCGCGCGAAGATCTTCAGGGCGCGAACGGGATCCTCTGCGCCATTCGCCAACGTGATCGCGGCGACAACCATCTCACCGATCATCTCGTGCGGCACGCCAATGACCGCGACGTCCTGCACGAGGCCGCTCTTGCGAATGATCGTCTCAATTTCGTCAGGACTTACGCGCACCCCCATAGACTTGATGAGGCGGTCGCGGCGGCCCTTCACATAGAGCAGGCCGTCGGCGTCCTTCCAGCCAAGGTCCCCGGAGAAGACCGCCATCGGCGCTTGCGCCTGCTCGTGCCGCCAAAGCGGGTCCGGCCGCCGAACCTTGGCGGTGGCTTCCGGAGCCGCCCAATAGCCGAGAAACACGCCGGTGCCGCGATGGACGATCTCCCCAACTTCGTCCGGCGCGGCTTCGCTGCCATCCTCGCGAATGATGGCGATGGAAACGCCGGGATAGGCGACGCCGACAGAGCTTGGCCGGGATGCGGCCAGAGCGGTGGGCAGACCCGCGCTCCGGTAGGTCTCGGTCATGCCGTAGTTCAGCGAGATGGCGCAGTGCGCGAAGATTTCCGCCATCTCGGCGAAGATCGCCGGCGCGATCTTGCCACCGGTATTGGTCACCAGGCGCAGCGAGTTGAGGTCAGTCTCGCGGATCGGCGACACGCCGCGGATCAGCAAGGCGAACAGCGACGGCAAACCCGCAAGCACGGTCGGCCGATGCGCCGTGATCGCAGCGCAAATTCCGAACGGATTGCGGACTTCAGGCAGCACCTGGGTCACGCCGAGCAGCACCGTCGACAACAGCTGGCCGTATCCATAGTCGAACGCCCATGGGATCGGGCAGAGGATCCGGTCCTCGGCCTCCACACCAAGGTGCTCGGCGACCATGCGACAGCCTGCGAGCAGGTTCGCATGCGATTGAGTCACCCCCTTGGGCGGCCCCGACGAGCCAGACGTGAACAGGATCGACGCGGGCTCATGGTCGTGGCCCCCCGCAGCAGGGAGCGCACCGATCGCATCCTGAAATTCGAGCGGAAGCGTCACCACAGGACACGACACGATCTGCGCGGCCTGCTCCGCTGCGCTCGACGTGCTGACGATCACCACTGACGGCGCCGTAATCGAAGCGGCGTGCGCGAAATGCGCGTGCGGCGCCTCATCATTGACCAGGGCGATGATCGCCCCGAGACGCCAGGTCGCCAAAATAGTCGCAGCCAGATCGATCGAGTTTCCGGCCCATATCAGGCAGCGACCGTGGGGACCCAGACCGCGGCGAGCCAACTCTCCCGCAGCCGCCAACGCTCTGTCATGGAGTTCGGCGTAGGTGACTTGTTCCTCGCCGTGAACAAGCGCCGAGGATTCCCCCTGTCGGCGCACGATGGCCTCGAATTGACGCCAAAGCCCTCCCCCGATGGCCCCGATCACGTTGGCTCCTATGCGTTGCTGGCCGCTACCCGGATGCGGCCCGGGCTCGCGACTGTACGCCAGTGATTGAGTGCGCTCTCCGTGACGTCCACGATCCGGTCGCCGTCCAACAGAACCTCCGACGGCTCGGGATGGCTGATGAAGCGGGTCGGGCTCGCGGTCAGGCCATAGGCGCCCGAATTCTCCACGGCCAGGATGTCCCCATTTCGCACCTGCGGCAGGGCGATGTCCGTGGCGAGGATGTCGATCGTCGTGCAAAGAGGCCCGACAAGCGTGTAGGCGCCTTCAGGGCCGTCCGGGTTCGAGATGTTGGCGATGTTCCAGTTGCGCCGGATCACCGTGCCCATCATCCCGCAGGCCGCGAGGTGATTGTTGAAGCCGGCGTCGCAGGCTCGGAGTTCGACCCCGCGGCTGGTCTTTTCGGCGATGACGCTGGTCAGCAGCAGGCCCGCCGGCGCGACCAGCCATCGCCCCATCTCAAGGACGCATTCGGCCTCCGCGAACACCGGCTCAGCCTTCATGGCGTCGATCATCGGGATGACCCGGCTGGCCACCTCATCGACGTCGAGCGGCTTCTCCGTGCTGGTGTAGGGCACGCCGAAGCCCGATCCGAACACCAGCTTCCTCGGCGCCAGCTTTGCGTGCGCCGCACCGCGGCGAAACAGCTCGATGAAGATCGCGAAATTCTCGGCGATGGCTTCCGCGTTGAGGCTGTTGGTGCCGGAATAGATGTGGAAGCCGACCAGTTCGAGGTTCGGCAGAGCGACGATATGGTCGATCGCCGTCTCCATCTCTTCCTCGTCGATTCCGAACTGGCTGGCCTTTCCGGCCATGTTCACGCCGAAGTGGCGTGGGCCGACCGAGGGGTTGATGCGGAGGAGCACCGGCTGGACCACGCCGCGTTCCGTGGCGGCGGCGCTGGCGATGTCGGCCTCTGCGAGCGACTCCAGCACCAGTTCGCCAATTCTCTGCTCCACCGCGCCGACCACTTCGACGCGGCGCTTGGCCGGCCCTGAAAAGGTGATCCGCTCGGCCGGGCAGCCGGCTTCCAGGGCGCGCTCGACTTCCCGATAGGAGGAGACGTCAAAGGTCGCGACGTGCGGAAGCAGGACGCGCAGCAGCTCGATGTTAGGGTTGGCCTTGACGGCGTAGCTCACGCCGAAGTGGCGACCAAACAGGTCCTTCAGCTTCGCGAAGCGGCCGCGAATGATGTCAACATTGTATACGTAGAGCGGAGTGCCGACCATCGCGACGGCGGCAGCCAACTTCTCGCTAGAATTCGATGTCATCTGGTCTGTCTCGCCCCGACTAGCCATCTAGCTAGACGCTCGCGCGCTCCACATATTTCAGTATGCGGGAAATACTATCGAAGTTGGCGAGGTTCACGTCGGCCGGCGAAATGCGGACCCTGCCTTCAGTTTCGATAAAGGTCATCAACGTGACCAGGGCGAAGCTGTCGATGATGCCCGTGCTAAACAGCAGCGTATCAGACGCGATGTCGCTGGTTTCAATCGCAAGATCGTCACTCAGGAACCCGATGAGTCCCTCTTCTGAAATGGCCATATCTCTACCTGAGCTAGACTCTTAAGAAGCAGCGGGCGCGAGCAACCCACGGCCGCGGAACGGGCGGCATGGCGACAAACCATACTGTCCGCGACCCTGCGTCCTCAGGCGGCGCGCTGCAAGAGCAACGTTAGGTGAAATGTATGAAGATTGGGCTGCAGCCCTAGCGGCGCGTCGCGCCGCGGCGCGGAGCGGCGCGATCGCGCGCCGGCAGTCCGCCAGATCCGGATTTGGCCGAAGGCTTACGATCCGGCCAAAGCGCGAAGATCATCAGAAACAACATGAACAGCGCGATCAGCGGCAGAGCCAGCACGGTCAGCTTTTCAAGCATCGGACGCTCCCTCGCCGCCAAGACCATAGGCGAGACGCCGCACGCAGCGGGGCGGCTCTCGACCTATATCCCTACCCTGCGCAGCTTCACGCAAGGTTGACGCCGCGCCTACGGCAGATCTTCGGCCAGAATGGCCATCTCGAACATGAACGAACCATCGCCGTCCTCGTCCTCGAACACCACGCCGACGAACTCCTCACCGATATAGACTTCGGCGGAATCCTTCTGCTTGGGGCGGGGAACCAGGGTGATCCGCGCATTGGCGAAGGTGCCGCGCAGATGGCCTTCCACTCGGCGGATAGTCTTTTCGTCCAGCACGCTGGGCTCCTTCGTCGATTTCGGCCGGAACCTAGGCGTTTTGCGCCGCGCCGCAAAGCGCCTGCATCCGAAAAAGCTGGGGACGCGCCCCGGCGCGCGGCTAGTGTGGCGAGGGTCTGCGGGGGAGGATCAGCGTGGCGAGCGTCGAACTGGGGATCGTCGAGGGCTATTACGGCAAGCCTTGGAGCTGGGCCGAACGGCGCGACGTCGTCACGCGCCTGACGCCGCATGGGTTCAGGTTCTTCATCTACGCGCCCAAGGCCGACCCCTTCCTTCGGCGGCGCTGGCAGGAACCGCACCCGCCCGAGACCGCGGCCGAGCTCAAGGCGTTCTCCGCCTTCTGCCGCCAGAATGACCTGCGCTTCGGGATCGGCCTCAGCCCCTATGAAATCTATCGCGATTTCGGCGCCGAAGCGCAGGCCGCCCTCGCCGCCAAGCTGGCGCAGCTGGAGGCGCTCGGCCTCGACGACCTCGCCATCCTGTTCGACGACATGCGCGGGGACCTTCCGAACCTGGCGGCCGAACAGGCGCGGATCGTCCACTGGATCGCCAAGCGCACCGCCGCCAGCCGGATCATCGTCTGCCCCTCCTACTATACCGACGATCCGACCCTGGACCGCGTGTTCGGACAGCGGCCGGACAACTATCTGGAGGACCTGGGCGCGGCGCTCGATCCTGCGATCGAGGTGTTCTGGACCGGGGAGGAAGTGTGCTCGCGCGAGTTCAGCCCCGGCCACCTGGAGCGTGTCACTCGCCAACTGCAGCGCAAGCCGTTCCTGTGGGACAACTACCCGGTCAATGATGGACCGATGATGTCGCCGTTCCTGCATGTGCGGGCGTTCACGGGCCGACCGGCCGCCATCGCTCCGCATGTCTCCGCCCACGCCGTCAACCCGGCCCTGCAGCCGGTCCTGTCCCAGATTCCGGCCATCAGCCTGGCCGAGAGCTATCGGCTCGGCGACGACTACCAGTACGGCGCCGCATTCATGAAGGCGGCCCGCGAGGTGCTGGGCGAGGATCTGGCCCTGGCGGTCCAGCGCAACACTGCGCAGTTCCAGGAGTTCGGCCTCGAACGGCTGACCGACGAGAACATGAGCCGGATGCGGGCGCGCTATGCGGGCTTCGACCATCCGGCCGCGCGCGAGGTGCTGACCTGGCTGGATGGCGGCTACCGGATCACGCTGGCCGAGATCGAAGCGACTTGAGACGGCTCGGCCCGGGGCCTAGAACTGCAAGACCCGCGTTCGCGGACCTGCGAAAGAATCCCCCAGTGGCGGCCTGAAGCCCTCGACATCGTCGCTCGTCGCCGCCGGCCGATCAGGCTGGCGAACTCTTCCGCGCGTTCCTCGAGGCCGGCCTCATGGCGTTCTTCCGCAATTCCACCGTCAATCTTCTGAACCTCCACTACGGGGTCCACGCCCTTGCGCTCAGCGGCGGCGGGGCCTTCTTCTCGGTCTTCCTGCTGCGCGCCGGGGTTCCCGCCCATGGGGTGCTGGCCTCCCTTGCCGCAATCCTGATCGGGCGATTCTTCATCCGCCCCCTGGTGCTGCCGCTGGGGCGGCGGCTGGGACTGAAGCCGCTGGTCATCGCCGGGACGGTCCTGACCGCCGGCCAGTACCTGCTGCTGGCGAGAGTCGACGGCGTCGGCTGGCCGCTGGTCCTGCTCTGCGCCGTCTCCTCGATCGGCGATACCTTCTATTGGACCACCTATCACGCCTACTTCGCCGCGCTGGGCGATCCCGAACATCGCGGCCACCAGATCGGGGCGCGGGAGGCGATCGCGGCCCTGGTCGGCATCGTTGCGCCGCTGCTCACCGGGTGGGCTCTGGTCACGGTCGGGCCAGAAGTGGCGTTCGGCGCCACGGCTGTGGCGCTGGTGCTCTCCGCGCTGCCGCTGTTTCGGACGCCCAACGTGCCGATCGCCTGGGAGGCGCCGGGGGCCTTCAGCGCCGCGCGGCCCGGCGTGGCGCTATTCATCGCCGACGGCTGGATGGCCGCCGGCTATGTCTTTGTCTGGCAGATCGCGCTCTTCATCTCGCTGGGCGAGAACTTCGCGGCATTCGGCGGGGCCATGGCGGCGGCGGCGGTCGCCGGCGCGATCAGCGGCCTGCTGCTGGGCCGGTTCATCGACGCCGGCCACGGACGCCGGGCGGTGCTGCTGGCCGCCGGCTCGGCTGCGGCGATCATCGCGGTGCGGGCGATCGGATATGGCCACCCGGCGGTAGCGGTCGCGGCCAACGCGGCCGGTGCCCTGGTGACCGCCCTCTACACGCCGACCATGATGACCGCGGTCTACAATCTGGCGCAGGCTTCGCCTTGCCCCTTGCGGTTCCACATCGCCACCGAGGGCGGATGGGACGCCGGCGGCGCAGGCGGCGCGCTCACCGCCGCGGCGCTGCTCTGGGCGGGCGCGCCGTTCTGGGCGGCGATCCTGCTGGGTCTCGTCGGGACGTCCGCGGCCTTCGTGCTGCTGCGCCGCTACTACGGCGCGCAGGCGCTGCCTGCGCCACGCGCCGTCGCCGATCAGATCACGTAGTCGTAGACCGCGTCGGCCAGGGTGTGATCCATGCTGCGAGCCGGCTCCTCGCAGGTCGGGCAGTTGACCAGGCGGGCCGGAACGCCCGCGGCCGTGCAGTGCGGCGGCACCGGCTTCAGCACCACCGATCCGGAAGCCACCTTGGCGTAGTCGCCGATCTTGATGTTGCCCAGCACCTTGGCGCCGGCGCCCAGCAGCACCCCGTTGCCGATCTTCGGGTGACGATCGCCGCGCTCGGCGCCCGTGCCGCCGAGGGTCACGCCCTGCAGCAGGGAGACGTCGTCGCCGATCACCGCCGTCTCGCCGATGACGATCCCAGTGCCGTGGTCGATGAAGACGCCGGAGCCGATCTTGGTCGCCGGATGGATGTCCACCTGGAACACTTCCGACATGCGGCTCTGCAGATAGAGGGCGATGGTCTCGCGGCCCTGATGCCACAGCCAATGGGCCACGCGCTGGGTCTGCAGCGCCTGGAATCCCTTGAAGAACAGGAAGGGCTGCACATAGCCCTTGCAGGCCGGGTCGCGCTCGAAAACCGCCTTCAGGTCGGCTTCGGCGATGTTCACCAGGCGCGGATCGGCGGAATAGGCGGCGTCGGCCAGCTCGCGCAGGCTCATCGCCCGCAGCTCCTGGTCGCCCAGCTTCCGCGCCAGTTGATAGGACAGGGCCGCGCCCAGATCATCGTGGCTCAGCACCACCGCATTCAGCAGCGAGGCGAGTGCGGGCTCGGCTTTCGCCGCCCGCTCGGACTCCATCCGCAACGCCGCCCAAACCGGGGGCGCAGCTGTCGGGTCGATAACTTCCAGGCGCTGGCTCAAAGGCTCCTCCCGTCCCACGGCCGACCTCTCATTCTAGCATGGCGCGCGCGAGCGCGGCCGTTAATTGCCCTTCTTTGGCCATGTGGTAGGCCCGAAGCAGCATCGCAACCGTTAAGGCGTCCCGGATGTGACCGGCGACCGCCGCGTCCAGTACCTCGCGGAACGGCGCGCGCGCCAGAGCGAAATCTTCTGTGTCGTCGGCATGGTGCAGTTCGGCGACCGGGCTGAGGCCCGTTGCGAGGAAGCCGATCGCGAGTTCGTCGGTCACCGAATTGGACAGCTGCATGCGCAAAATCTCAGTCCATTCCGCCGCCGCCAGGCCAGCTTCCTCGGCCAGTTCGCGCTTGGCGCCGTCCAGCGGATCCTCGCCCTTGGGGCCGCCGCCCTCCGGTATCTCCCAGCTGTAGTCCCCAAACGGAAAGCGATGCTGGCCGACCAGGACCACCGATCCGTCCGCGTCGATCGGGAGGATGGCGAGGGCGAGGTTCTTGAACCCCACGACGCCATAGAGCGCCGGCTTGCCGGTCGGCGCGACGGCGGTCTGCTCGGTCACGGCGATCCAAGGGTTCTCATAGACCGTGCGCGGCGCACCCTTCGTCCAGGGCCGCCCATGCTCGACAAGCCACGCAGGTTTTTGCGACATGTTCTCAACTAGCCTTGCAGACAGAGAGCCCCGCGCTCAATAAGACGCACTGACCATCGGCTTTCCCAGCGAGGCGCTTCCTTGTCCATAGCCCTTCCCGAGGCTCCCGCCTTCGGCGCCGTCGTCCCGCAACGATCCTGCCCGGATTTCCTGAGCTTCCTGGCCACTCGGCGTTCGGCTTCGGCAGTGACTCTGGAGGGACCGGCGCCCTCCGAGCAGGAGATCGCCGACCTGATAAGGCTTGCGACCCGGGTCCCCGACCACGGCAAGCTCGCGCCCTGGCGGTTCATCGTTCTGGATGGAGCCGGCAAGGCGGAATACGCCGCCCGGCTGGAAGCCCTGGCCAATTCCCGCGGCGATGCGCGCGCGGCCGCGAAGCTCGGAAAGCTGAAGGTCCCGCCCATGGGGATCGCGGTGATCTCGAGCCCGCGCGTCCATGAGATCCCGGAGTGGGAACAGGTGCTATCGGCCGGCGCCGCCTGCACGACCTTGCTCTACGCCGCCCAGGCGCTGGGCTATGGCGCCAACTGGATCACCGACTGGTACGCCTATGACGACGAGGCCAAGGCGATCCTTGGGCTGACCCCCTCAGAAAAGGTTGCCGGGTTCATCTTCATCGGAACTGCCAAGGAGCCGCCGCTGGAGCGCGAACGGCCCGACGTAACCGGACTTGTCACCGCCTGGCGCGGCTAAGTCCCTGAAAACACGACGGCCGGACGGCGATGGCGCGCCGCCCGGCCTGATGTGACACGCCCGAGGAGAGATGGGCATCGTCTTCATAGCACACCGATGGCCGGTCGGCTAGACGACGATAGACGCCGCCTTGACGGGAGGCGCGCCCGAGCCGCAGCCCCGAGGGCAACCTTGACTGTGCGCCTTGTATTCAACGTAGTGAATACTGACTGCATTCATTGGGATAGCAGGCCATCAACCGTCCGAATCGGGACAATTATCGGTCCCGCACGGCGAATGCTGCTCAGCCTCGTCCGCGATATGTCGCCACACCCTGGTCCGGAACCCACAGGCCCTCCGGCGCCGGACCCGACTGCCAGAAGACGTCGATCGGAATTCCTCCTCGGGGGAACCAATAGCCGCCGATGCGCAGCCAACGCGGCGCGGCGACCTCGACGATCTTGCGGCCGATGGCGACGGTGCAGTCCTCGTGGAAGGCGCCGTGATTGCGGAACGACCCGAGATAGAGCTTCAGCGACTTGGACTCGATCAACCAGTCGCCCGGCGCGTAATCGATCACCAGGTGGGCGAAGTCCGGCTGCCCGGTGACCGGACAGAGCGAGGTGAATTCGGGCGCCGTGAACCGGGCCAGATACAGCGTATCGCTCTGCGGATTAGGGACCCGCTCCAGGACCGCCGCTTCCGGGCTGTCGAATCCGCGAACGTCCCGTCCCAGTTGGGTCAGATGCATTTCTTCCATGCCGCGATTTATCGCGCCGGGAGGTTTGCGGCAACCAATGCAACGGCTATCAAGCCAGCAACGAACAGGATGGGGAGAACGGCATGGCCGGCAAGGATTTCGAGGGTTTCGTCGTGGTCGTCACCGGGGCCTCCACCGGCCTTGGACGAGCCATCGCCGTTGAGACCGCCGCCCGCGGCGCAGAAGCCGTGATCATCAACTACGCCCGCAGCGAGACCGAGGCCCAGGAAACCGGCCGGCTGGTCGAGGCGCAGGGCGCCAAGCCGGTGCTGGTCCAGGGCGACGTCGCGATCGACGCCGACTGCCGCAAGATCGCCGCAGCGGCCGAGCCGTTCGGTCGCATCGACGCCCTGTTCAACAACGCCGGCACCACCAAGTTCGCGCCGAACCACGCCGATCTGGACGCGGTCTCGGCCGAGGACTTCCTGCACCTCTACAGCGTCAACGTAATCGGTGCTTTCCAGATGGTGCGCGCTGCTCGGGCCTTGCTCGAGGCGGCGCCGCGGCCGGGCGCGGTAGTCAATACCTCGTCCATCGCCGGGGTCGCGGGGATCGGCTCGTCGGTCCCCTACGCCGCCTCCAAAGGGGCGATGAACACCCTGACGCTTTCGCTGGCACGGGCGCTCGCCCCGCGCATTCGGGTCAACGCCATCTGCCCCGGATTCATCGATACGCCCTGGTTCGACAAGGGAATCGGCGCTGAACGCGCGCAGCGGATGCGCGACGGCGCGGCGGCGAACACGCCGCTGAAGGCCGCGTCGAGCGCTGAGGACGTCGCCGCCGCGGCGGTGTTCCTGGCCTCGACCGCGTCGCGGCACGTGACCGGCGAAACCCTGCTCGTCGATGCGGGGACTCACCTGGGATATGCGCCGCTCTCGATGCGCTGAAGCGCATTTTGCGATTCGGCGCCTGAGGGCGCCCCTGAGCCCTACGCGCCACGCCAAGTGGCGCAAATGGCACAGCTCCACGCCTAAAAGTGCGGCGCCAGGTTTTGTTAACGCTCACAAATCGAACAGCGAATAGGTAGGGGCGATGATCAGTCTAGCTCGCGTTGATCTGTGGGTCGCCTGCATGGCGATCTCGGCGCGGCGGTTGGGCGACGCCTGATCGGACAATGGGGATATAACGCAATGAAGACTCTCAAGACCACGCTGCTGGCCGCTGCAGCCATGTTCGCCATGGGCGGCGTCGCCTCGGCGCAGGAAGCCTCGAGCGATGTGTTCGACATCTCGTTCAACGTCGGTGCGGCGACCGACTACGTCTATCGCGGCGTCAGCCAGACGGACGAAAACTTCCAGATCTCGGGCGGCATCGACACGACGCTGTGGGGCACGGGCTACGCCGGCGTTTGGGTTTCCAACGTCGATTTCGGCAACAGCACTGACGGCGAATTCGACCTGTACGCCGGTGTGAAGCCGCAAGTCGGCCCGGCCACCCTGGACCTGGGCGTGATCTACTACGGCTACATGAACCAGCCGTCGGGCTCGCATGAAGACTTCGTCGAGTTCAAGCTCGCCGGTTCGGTTCCGGTCGGCTCGGCCACCGTGGGCGCCGCGCTCTACTACTCGGACGACTTCTTCGGTGCGACCGGCAACGCGACCTACGTGGAACTGAACGGCTCAGTGCCGGTCGTCGACAAGGTCACCATCTCGGGCGCCCTGGGTCACCAGGACGTCGACTATGACGGCGATTACACCACCTGGAACCTCGGCGTCGGTTACGCCCTGAACGACGTGGTCGGCCTCGACCTGCGTTACCACGACACCGACGAGCATGACTTCGGCGAAATCTACGAAAGCCGTGTCGTGCTGGCGATCAAGGCCGCCTTCTAAGACTGCGCCTATCGATGTTAGCGAAAGGCCGCCCCCGCGACGGGGCGGCCTTTCTGCTTTCAAGGCGTGCATATCTGCAACAAAGCAAAAAAACGACGTTCGCGTGCGGAGCGAAAATCCCGCATCGGAGTTTCATTGGACGGTCGCGATCACGCGTCTATGTTGCCAACTTCTGACGAGACGTGGAGCGCGATTCATGGAGCAGTTGGCCAATCGGGCCCAGACCATCGTCGCGGATGCTCTGATTGCCGCCGGTGCTTTCCTTCTCGCGTACCTGCTCGCGTCCGGTCAATTCCTCGAATCGGCTGGTCCCGACCTACCGACATTAAAGTTGCTCCAGCTGGTCGGCGTCTACACCGGCCTTGCCCTGGTCTTTTCGACCATCTTCCGGCGCGAGCTGTCGCCCTGGCGATACGTCTCAATTCCCGACGCCTTGGTCCTGGCGCGCACCGCCTTCCTGACCGCCGGGGTCTTCCTGCTGACGGTGTTCGTGCTGGACCGCGCCGAGGGGCTGCCGCGCTCGGCGCTGGCCATGGCGGTGATCTTCCAGATGGTCGGTTCGATGGGCGCGCGCCTGACGCGCCGCGCGCTGCATGAGCACGCCCTGGACACCTTCGCGCCGCTCAAGTCGGCCAAGGAACGCGCGCCCAATGCGCCTTCGCTGCTGCTGATCGGCCCGCCCTTGCTGGCCGAGTCCTATCTTCGCGACGCCAGCCGCCGCCATGACAACGCCTGGACGCCGGTCGGGATCGTCGGACCCGACGCCCGCGACGTCGGCCAGCAGGTGCGCGGCGTCTGCGTCATCGAGAGCCTCGACAACCTGAACGAAGCGCTCGCCGACCTGCGTCGGTGGAACCGCTATCCGCGCGCCATCCTGTTCCTGGACGAGCCCGGTCGCCTCAAGGGCCTGACCGCCGATCAGCTCGGCCAGCTGAAGAACGACGGCATCCGGTTGCTGCGCATGCCCTCCATCGTCGAGCTCGCTCACCACGATGGCGTGACCCTGCTTCCGATGCGCGAAATCAGCGTCGAGGAACTGCTGGCCCGCGAGCCTATCGAACTCGACCGCGCTTCGGTCGGGGCGCTGTTGCACGGCCGCCGTGTGCTGATCACCGGCGCCGGCGGCTCGATCGGCGCCGAGCTGACCCGTCAGGTCGCCGCTTTCCAGGCTTCGCACGTCACCTTGATGGACTTCTCCGAGACCTCGCTGTTCGAGATCGATCGGGAAATGGGCGAGACCTGGCCGCAGCTTTCCCGCAGCGCGGTGCTCTGCGACGTGCGCAACGCGCGCCGCTTGCAGCAGGCCTTCATGCGCGAGAAGCCGGACCTGGTCTTCCACGCCGCGGCCCTCAAGCACGTCTCGATGGTCGAGAAGCACCCGTGCGAAGGCGTGCTGACCAACGTGGTCGGCACTTGGAACGTGGCTGAAGCCGCGCGCGCCAGCGGCGCCGCCCAGATGGTGCTGATCTCCACCGACAAGGCCGTCGATCCGTCCAACGTCATGGGCGCGACCAAGCGCCTGGCCGAGGCCGTGATCCAGGCCCAGCAAGCTGGCGAAGGCACCCGCTTCTCGGCCGTGCGCTTCGGCAACGTGCTCGGCTCGGCCGGTTCGGTGGTGCCGATCTTCCGCTCGCAGATCGAGCGCGGGGGTCCGGTCACCGTCACCCACGAGGACATCGAGCGGTTCTTCATGACCATTCCGGAGGCGGCCCAGCTTGTCCTCCACGCCACCGCCACCAGCGCCGAGGGCGAGGAAACCCAGCATGCGCGCCTGTTCCTGCTGGAAATGGGCGAGCCGGTGCGGATCATGGATCTGGCCCGCCAGATGATCGCCCTGTCCGGCCACATGCCGGGCCGCGACATCGAGATCGAGGTCACCGGTCTGCGCCCTGGCGAGAAGCTGACCGAGGCGCTGCTGGACGAGACTGAGCGCTCCCTGCCCTGCGCGGCAAAGGTGATGGAGGTCGTCACCTCCTCGGCCATCCGCATCACCAGCAACCACCTGATCGAGCTCGAGGACATGGCCGCCAGCGGCAACGTCGACGAGGTTCGCAGCAAGCTGTTCGACATCGTCGCCCAGATTCGCGGCGAAAAGCCGCCGGTGCCGGCGCTACGGGTCGTTTCCAGCGCGTGACGCGGCCGGCCTAAGCGGCTAATCCGTCGCCATGGCGGTTATCCTGGTCACCGGCTCGGCCGGCTTCATAGGCTCCCACGTCGCCCACCGGCTGCTTGATCGCGGCGATGAGGTGATCGGGATCGACAATCTCAACACCTATTACGACCCGACTCTCAAGGCGGCGCGGCTGGCGCGCCTTGAGGCGCGCGAGGGCTATCGTCAGGCGACCATCGACCTCGCCGACCGCGAGGCCGTCGCCAAACTATTCGCCGAAGTACGTCCGGAACGCGTCGTCCATCTCGGCGCCCAGGCCGGCGTCCGCTACAGCCTCGAGCAACCCTCGGCCTATGTGGATTCCAACCTGGTGGGCTTCGGCAACATTCTGGAGGGATGCCGCGCTGCGCAGGTCCAGCACCTGGTGTTCGCCTCGACCAGCACGGTCTATGGCGCCAACGGCAAGTTCCCGTCGTCCGTGCACGATCCGGTCCACCACCCGATCACCCTCTATTCGGCGACCAAGCTGGCCAACGAGGCCATGGCCCACGCCTACGCCCACCTGTTCGGAATTCCGTCGACCGGACTGCGCTTCTTCACGGTCTACGGCCCCTGGGGCCGCCCGGACATGGCGCTGTTCAAGTTCACCGACGCGATCCTCCGCGGCCAGCCAATCGACGTCTACGGCCAGGGCCAGATGCAGCGCGACTTCACCTACATCGACGACATCGTGACCGGGGTGGTGGCCGCCATGGACCGCGCCGCGCAGCCTGACCCGACCTGGGACCCGCGGGCCCCCGATCCGGCCACCAGCGGCGTCGCGCCGTGGCGCATGCTCAACCTCGGGGCCAACCGCAGCACCGAACTCATGCGCTACATCGAGGTGCTCGAGGAGAAACTCGGCCGCAAGGCGGAGATCAACTTCCTGCCGATGCAGCCGGGCGACGTCGTGCGCACCGAGGCCGACGTGACCGACACCCGCGAGGCGCTCGACTACGCCCCCTCCACCCCGATCGAAACCGGGGTGGGCCGTTTCGTCGACTGGTACCTCGACTACTTCCGCGTCGGAGCCAACTAGCCGGCCTTACGGAACAACTCCGTGCAGGCGCAGAGGATGTGATAGAACGAGGTCGCCGGCGCAGGCTCGTCGGCGAACGTCCCATCGGCCCGCAGCTTGTCGCGCCAGGCGCCAGCGGCCGGCGTCTGCAGATAGCCGCGCAGCGTTTCGGCCGCCTTCACCTGCTCGGTCTCGTCGCCAAACAGCAGCTCGGCCTTCAGGTGCTCGGTCTGCGGCCAGAGGCGCGCCGTGGCGTCGCGCACCGAGAAGTCGTCCCACAACTCGTTCATCGCCACCCCCCGCGAGGCGTCCAACCCGCGTCGCCCGGCGCGATAGAGCCCGGCCGCCGCGTCGATCGCGTCCTGCCGGCCCCGCAGGCGGCCCCACTTCTCAAGCAGCCAGGCCCACTCGAACTGATGCCCCGGCTCGACCAGCCGGCCGTCGTCGCCGCCAACCAGGCGCCAGTCCGCGTCGAAGAACTCGCGCAGGAACCCGCCTTGCGGATCGATGAACACTTTCAGCGCCATCTCGACGATCTCGTCGGCGAAGCCGTCCCATACGCCGCCGTCGTTCTCGGCCCAGGCCAGCGCCCCTTCCAGCAGGTGCATGTGGGCGTTGGCCTGATAGGGATAGGCGATGTTCTCGACGAAGCCGCCGGCCGGATTGCGCATCGAATCCAGCCCGCCAAGCACGCCCAGGGCCACTTCGCGCAGATTCACCCGATCAGGGTCGACCCGATGCAGCGTCGCCGTGCCCAGCAGGGCGAAGGCCTGGTCGTAGAGCATCGGCGTATCGTCCAGCACCGCCCCGTCCAACCCGATCAGGGTTCGGAACAGACCGTCGGGCCGGCGATAGCGCTCAAGGAAAAAGTCCATCCCGTGCCAGGCGGCCTCGCGCCACGGTCCATCCCAGCCCATCGCGCCGGCCGTTGCATAGACGTAGGTCTGCCGTCCCTGGACGCGAGCGCGGCGCGGGCCCGGCCGGGGCTCGCCAGCGATGCTCAGGGCCTCGTGAAAGCCGCCGCGTTCGCGGTCCGCGCCTTGCCGCCACCACAACGGCAGCGCAGCATTTCGCACCCAGAGGTCGTACCACGCCACGGCCTCTGCAAGGGTGGCGAACGCCTCTGGCGCCGTTTGGTCCGCATCCTTCGTCACTGAATCGACAGCCAATTCGTCCAACCTTGTCTCAACGCTCACTCGATACCCCGTCAGGAGCGACCCGTCACATGCCATCGACGCGATAGCGACCGGCTCGCAGCGAAATGCGGCGAACACATGGAGAGCGGACGACTGGGGGGGCGGCATCCACAGCCGGCGCGCCGGGCTGCAAACTTCGTCGCACGGCTCCCGCGACAGGCGAATTTCGCATTGCGGCGTTCGATGTGGTCTGATTTATGCAGGCGTTCGGCTTGCTCGATTTTGAACAGCAATGCTTAGGGGCTAGTGTCTTGCAGACGATCTACGATTGGGTGACGGTCGCGATCTTTGGGGCTTTGATTGTCCTGTTCCTGCACAGATCGACTGCCCAGGAAGAGCCAAAAGATAACATCTTCCAGTACCTGCCGGCCTGCATCGGCTGCGCACTGGCCAACTATCTCGGCAACGAGGGGCACGGCGCCGCCGCGTTCGGGATCATCGTGGTGGTCATCGGCTACGTCGCCTACGTCCTGAAGCCGTTCAACCTGAAGTTATAAGTACAGTTCGGCGCGCCGAACGGTCGATGTCCCCGCGATTAACATTGACTCAACTCGGCGCGGTTTAAGATTTCGCCACAATCGGCGTGTTTACGGGAAGTGGGTTCGGACCCGCGGTCAGAAAACCGTCGATATCGCAGATGCACCGCAGCATGCGTGCTTGGAGGCGCCGTGAGTTGGATCAATAGCCTGATGGCGCGCTCGTTTGGGCGCAAGCCCAAGGCCACGCGGAATTCCCAGCCGAACCTGATCTTCACGACACCGCCCGTCGTCGCGGCGCGCGAACCTGAGTCCAAGAAGCAGGAAGCTGTGTTTCCTCGGTTCCAGTCGACCGCCGGCGATCAGCTCAGCTTGCGTCACAACGACCGCAACGCCGCCGCGCGCGTGAAGCTGCGCAGCGCATTCACGCCATCGCAGCCGATCACCGATCGCAAGATGTTCGCGGGCCGCACCGACGTGCTCACCACCCTGATCCGTTCGATCGAGGATCAGCGCGTCCACGTGATTATGTACGGCGAGCGAGGGATCGGTAAAACCTCTCTGGTCCACGTCCTGACCCAGGCGGCCGAGGAAGCGCGCTACATCGTCGTCTATTGCTCGTGCGGCGCAGGATCGACCTTCGACGAGATCTTCCGCGCCGTCGCCGTCGACGTGCCGCTGCTCTACCACAGCGGCTTCGCACCGACGACCGACGAGGCCGAAAAGGGCGGCACCCTGGCCGACCTGCTGCCGGCCACGACGCTGACCCCGCGCCTGGTCGCCGACCTCTTCGCCAAGCTGACCGGCACCCGCGTGCTCGTGGTCCTGGACGAATTCGACGTCTGCGAATCCCCCGACTTCCGCCGCAACATCGCCGAGCTGATCAAGAACCTCTCGGACCGCTCGATCCGCACCCAGCTGGTGATCGCCGGCGTGGCGGCCGACCTGACCGAACTGGTCGCGCACATTCCGTCGATCCGCCGGAACATCTTCGCCCTGCAGGTGCCGAAGATGACCGCCAGCGAGGTGAACCACCTCGTCGAGAACGGCGAGGGGATCAGCGGCATCAGCTACGATAAGGCGGCCACTGACTTCGTCGTGTTCGTCGCCAACGGCTCGCCCTATCTGGCCAGCCTGCTCAGCCACCACGCGGGTCTGGCGGCCATCGACAAGGGCCGCTCCAACGTCACCGTCGAGGACGTATCGCTGGCCGTCGACCAAGCCCTTACCGAGTTCCGCGGCCGCATCTCCAGACACTCGCAGGTCCAGATCGACCAGGCCGCCAAGAGCGGCGTGCGGCATGTGCTGGGCGTGATGGCCGGCGCGGCCCTCTTCAACAACGGCCGCTTCGACGGCCGCGACGTGGACGCCCTCTATCCGAGCACCGCCAACGCGGCGAGCTTCAAGGCGACCATCGAGGAGCTGGCCTCCAAGCACATCCTGCTTGAAGGCAATGATGACGAGTACGGCCGCGTCTACCGGTTCTCCGAAGAGGCCGTGCTGCCCTACCTTTGGATCCTCGCCGCCCAGAAGCGCTTCCTCGAGAACCGCAAGGCCGCCGCGCCGGAGAAGGCTGCGGAAAAGCCCGTCGCGGACAAAGCTGCCGAGAAGGGTTCGGAGAAGGCGACGCAAGCTGCGGTGGCCACCAGCCGCACCGCCGGTCGCGCCTGATCCGACCTCTCGCGCTTCCGCCCGGGAAATGGGCGGCGGCATCGTCTATCGTGAGCGCCCTCGAGCTAAGGGAGTAGGCTTTTGCGCATTCTCGTCACCGGCGGCGCCGGCTTCATCGGCTCCGCGCTCATCCGGCACCTGATCGCCGAGACCGAGCACGAGGTGTTCAACCTCGACAAGCTGACCTATGCGGGCGACCTGCGCTCCCTGGACGGCGTTGCAGGCAACAACCGCTACGCCTTCCGCCAGACGGATATCGCCGACGCCGGCGCCATCCGCGCCGCCCTGCGCGACTTCCGCCCCGACGTGGTGACCCATCTGGCTGCGGAGTCGCACGTCGACCGCTCCATCGACGGCCCGGCCGACTTCATTCAGACCAACATCATCGGCACCTTCGTCATGCTGTCCGAAGTGCTGGAGTACTGGCGGGGTCTATCGGGCGCGGCCAAGGCGGCCTTCCGCTTCCACCACATTTCGACCGACGAGGTCTTCGGCTCGCTCGGCGACACCGGGTTCTTCACCGAAACCACCGCCTACGACCCTCGCTCGCCCTACTCGGCGTCCAAGGCCTCGTCCGACCATCTGGTCCGCGCCTGGCACCACACCTACGGCCTGCCGGTCCTGGTGACCAACTGCTCGAACAACTACGGGCCTTATCACTTCCCCGAGAAGCTGATCCCGCTGATGATCGTCAAGTGCCTGGCCGGCGAACCGCTGCCCGTCTACGGCCAAGGCGCGAACGTGCGTGACTGGCTGTTTGTCGATGATCACGCCCGCGCCCTGACGCGAGTCTTCGAGGCCGGCGGTCCCGGCGAGAGCTACATCATCGGCGGCCGCGCTGAGCGGACCAACCTCCAGGTCGTCCACGCGATCTGCGATACGCTCGATCGCTTGCGTCCGCGCGCCGACGGCAAGCCCTATCGCGAACAGATCAGCTACGTCGCCGACCGTCCAGGCCACGATCATCGCTACGCCATCGACCCGACCAAGCTCGACCGCGAGCTCGGCTGGAAGGCCCAGGAAAGCTTCGAGACCGGCATCGAGAAGACCGTGCGCTGGTACCTGGCCAACGAAGCCTGGTGGGCCCCGATCCTGGCTCGGACCGACGCCGGACAGCGATTGGGCCTGAAGACCGTCAGCGCATGACGTCGCCGCCTATGCTGGAGGTTCTGCTGACGGGCGGAAGCGGCCAGGTCGGGACCGAGCTCATCCGCCAGGCTCCCGCAGGCCTGAACATCGTGGCGCCGGGTCGCGGCGACCTGGACCTGAGCTACCCGGCCGCGATCGCCGAACTGGTCGCCTCGCGGCCCTGGGCGGCCGTCATCAATTCCGCGGCCTACACCGCCGTCGACCGGGCCGAGAGCGACGTGGTCGCCGCCTGGCAGGTCAACGCCCTGGCGGCGGCGGCATTCGCCGAGGCCACCGCCAAGGCCGGCATCCCGCTCATCCAAGTGTCCACCGACTACGTCTTCGACGGCGCCAAGCCCTCCCCCTACGTGGAGACCGATCCGGTCGCTCCGGTGAGCGTCTATGGCGCCTCCAAGGAGGCCGGCGAGCAGGCCGTCCGCACCGCCAATCCACGCCATGTCATCCTGCGCACCGCCTGGGTGGTCAGCCCGCACGGCGCGAACTTCGTCAAGACCATGCTGCGGCTGGCCGAGACCCGGCCGGAGCTGCGCGTGGTCGCCGACCAGCGCGGCTGCCCGACCAGCGCCGCCGACATCGCCGCCACCCTGCTCGCTATCACCCAGCGTATGATCGCATCGCCTGACGCGCCGACCGGCACCTATCATTTCGTCAATGGTGGCGAGGCCACCTGGTGCGAGTTTGCACGGGCGATCTTCGAGATGTCGGCTAAGCGCGGCCACCCCGCCCCCACTGTCGAGGCGATCGGCACGGTCGACTATCCGACGCCCGCTCGCCGGCCCGCCAACTCCCAGCTGGAAGTCGCCAAGCTGGCGCGGGACTACGGAATTACGCCGCGCCCCTGGCGGGTGGCGGTCGAGGAGATCATCGAGGCGCTGCTCCCCGCCAAACAAGGACAGGTAGACTAGATGAAGGGCATCATCCTGGCCGGAGGCTCGGGGACCCGGCTGCACCCGGCGACGCTGGCTGTGAACAAGCAGCTGCTGCCGATCTACGACAAGCCGATGATCTACTATCCGCTGTCGGTGCTGATGCTGGCCGGCATCCGCGACATCCTGATCATCTCGTCGCCCGAATATATCGACAATTACCGCCGGCTGTTCGAGGACGGTTCGGCCTTCGGGCTCAACATCGAGTACGCGATCCAGCCGAAGCCCGAGGGCCTGGCCCAGGCCTTCCTGATCGGCGAGGACTTCGTCGGCGACGAGCGGGCGGCGCTGGTGCTCGGCGACAACATCTTCTTCGGCGCCGGCATGAGCCAGCTGCTCCGCAACGCCGCCACCCGCGACAACGGCGCGACGATCTTCTCCTACGAAGTCGACCAGCCACAGGCCTATGGCGTGGTCGAACTGGACGACACCGGCCGGGCCATCAGCCTGGAAGAGAAGCCGGCCGAGCCAAAGTCGCGCCAGGCGGTCACCGGCCTCTACTTCTACGACAACCGCGTCGTCGAGCTGGCCAAGAAGGTCCGTCCGTCCGCGCGCGGCGAGCTGGAGATCACCGATCTCAACCGCATGTACATGGAACTGGGCGACCTGTTCGTGGAGCAGCTATCGCGGGGCTATGCCTGGCTCGACACCGGCACCCACGAGAGCCTGGTGGAAGCCTCCGAGTTCGTGCGCGCGGTCCAGAAGCGTCAGGGCGTTCACATCGCCTGCCTGGAAGAGATCGCCTATGTGAACGGCTTCATCGACCGCGACGCCCTGCGCGCCCGCGGCAAGCTGTTCGAGAAGACCGCCTATGGGCGCTATCTGCTCGAGATCGCCGAGCGCGGGCCCAGAGGCCACCTCTAGCGAAGGGTCGGAGCGGCCCCGCCGGTTTGGCGGGGCGCTGCGGGGTCTTTAGGCCTTGACCACCTTGTCCATCGACAGGCCAAGCCGCGCGAAGACGTTGCGCGTGTCGACCACCAGCTGGGCTGCGCCCTCGATCACCTTGTAGTCGACCACGTCATGGTCGGTGGAGATCAGCACCGCATCGTAGCCGGCGACCGCTTCCGGCGTCAGCGCGGTGGAAACGCGTCCAGCCAGGCTGGCGTGCTCGCGCGAGTTCGGAATGACCGGGATGTGCGGATCGTGGAAGTCGCAGACCGCACCGCGGTGCTCGATCTGCTCGATCAGCACCAGCGAGGGGCTCTCGCGCATGTCGTCAACGTTCTTCTTGTAGGCCACGCCCATTAGCAGGATGCGCGCGCCGTTGAGGCCCTTGCCAGTAGCCTTGTCGAGCGCCTGAGCCAGCCGGTCGACCACCACCCGCGGCATGCCGGAATTGATCTGCCCCGCCAGTTCGATGAAGCGGGTCTCCATCCCGTACTCCCGCGCCTTCCAGGTCAGGTAGAAGGGATCGATGGGGATGCAGTGACCGCCAAGGCCCGGGCCCGGATAGAACGGCATGAACCCGAACGGCTTGGTCGCCGCGGCCGAGATCACTTCCCAGACGTCGACGCCCATGGCGTCGTAGACAATCTTCAATTCGTTCACGAGGGCGATGTTGACCGACCGGAAGATGTTCTCGGTCAGCTTGGTCGCCTCGGCGGCGGCAGAGCTTGAGACCGCCACGACCTTGGAGACCAGGCGCTCGTAGAGTTGCACGGCCAGTTCGCGCGAATGTGCGTCGTCGGCGCCGACGACCTTGGGGATGGTCTTGGTCCCGAAGTGCGGATTGCCCGGGTCCTCGCGTTCCGGCGAGAAGGCCAGGAAGACGTCCTGGCCCACCTTCAGCCCGGTCGCTTCCAACAGCGGCTGGACGATCTCGGTGGTGGTGCCTGGCCACGTGGTCGACTCCAGGACCACCAGCTGCCCGGGGCGCAGGGTCTTGGCGATAGTCGCCGCGGTGTCGCTGACGAAGCTGAGGTCCGGATCGCGATGCTTGGTGATCGGCGTCGGCACGCAGATCAGGATCGCGTCGGCCTCGCCCAGCCGCGTGAAGTCGGTGGTGTTCTGGAAGCGCCCGCTGTCGATCGCCGCCTTCATGGTGTCGGCCGGGATATAGCTGATCACCTGCTCGGCGTTGTTGATCGCGTCCACGCGCCGGGCGTTCACGTCAAACCCGATGGTGCGATACCCGGCGTCGATGCAGGCCAGCGCCAAGGGCAGGCCGACATAGCCGAGCCCGACGATGCCTACGACCGCATTCCGCTCGGTCAGGCGGCGCAGGACAGTCTCGAACTGGGCGTCGGGTTGAGACACGGGATATCCTTCTTTCAGCCTACGTACGGAGCGCTCTGTAATCGTCGCCGTGCGAAGAAAAACGCGCCCCTCTCTACCGCATCGCAATAGACGGGAAATCCTTAAGTTGCGATGAGTCGATGATCACGGTTCGCTCTGGACCGCGGCCGGCCGCCCCCCATGTGGGGTGCGCGATCGGCGGATCGTTTACGCTTGATCAGCACGTAAAGTTCAGTTTCATCGACTGATATTGCCATCTCCGGCGCGCGGTATTCATGACCAGCTCAATATCCCCACCGGTGACCCGCTATTTCATCCGCGACGATGACGTGGATGAACTCACGCCCGCGCTGAAGATGTTCGTCGAGGCCTTCGTCGAAGCCGGCATTCCGGTCAGCTATCAGATCATCCCTGCGGGCCTGACCGCCGAATGCGCGGAGTATCTGCTCCAGATCGAACGCGCCAACCCCGGCCTGATCGAGTTCGGCCAGCACGGGCTGCATCACAAGATGGTGCTGCGCGGCAAGTCCCTGAAGCGTGAGTTCGGTCCCGAGCGGACCTACTCGCAGCAGGCCGCAGATATCAGCGAGGGCCTCCGCATCCTGCGCGACCGCCTGGGCGAGGATCGGGAGATTTCCCTGTTCACGCCGCCGCAACACAAGTTCGATCGCCAGACGATCCTGGCGGCTGCGGCGGCCGGCCACACGGTCTTCTCGGCCGCCTGCTACCCCAGCCCGCACCACCGGCTCGCCTATGCGCTCGGGCGACAGCTGAAGCTCTCCAGCATCCGCCATCATGGCATCTCGTACCACGGCCATGAGCGCCCGGAAGCCAAGCTGCGGGAGATCTCGATCTCGGTCGCCGTCGACAACGGCCGCTGGATCACCTGCCCCGCCGCCGAGCTCGACGCCGCGCTCGAGCGGGCCGGCCGGCATGACGCCACCGTCGGCATGATGTTCCATCACAAGGTCTACGAGGACGCGCCTGACCAGCTGGCCGCCATCGTGGCGCAGCTGGTGCGCTATCCCCAGGCCAGCTTCCATCGGTTGGGCGACCTGGCCGCCTGAGGCCGGCTTCAGCCGCGCGGCGGACCGCCCCACTCGGCCAGCAGCGTCTGCAGGTGTCCGATCAACTCGGACGGATCGCTGGTGGCCGGTTGCGGCGGCCGGTTGCGGACCAGCTTCAGCGCCTCGGACAGCTCGTCGGCGGTGTTGGCCACCGCGATCAGGCCGCGCTCGGCGAAGGCCTCGGTAATCTCGGCCTGGTGGTCGTCATAGACCTCGCCCTTCGAGAACAGGCGCGGCACAGCGATGATCCGGCAGCCTTGCCGAAGCGCCGTGATCAGCGAGCCGGTGCCGCCGTGGCACACGACGATGTCGGCGTCGCGCAGGGTCGACTGCATAGTGTCGAACGGCAGGGTCTCGAGCGTCTCCAGACCTTCCGGCTTCAGGCCGCCATTGCCGGTCTGGATGATCACCTCTTCGGGGATCTCGCCCCGCGCCTTCACCTCGGCGACCATCTCGACCATGCGATCGAAGGGCAGGATCGCGCCAACCGTCGCGAACAGCAGCGGACGTTTCGGCGGCGGCGGCGTGTCCAGCATCTTGAGGGGGTCGAACACCGGCGCGTCTCGCCAGTAAGCCGACAAAGCCTGGGACTGCACGACCTTGCGATGCGCCAGCGGCGCCGAGAGCCGGCCGAACACCGAAGGCTTGTCGAAGCGTGCAAAGGACTCGATCACCACGATCTTGGCGCCCAGCAGCCGGGCCCAAACCAGCGGGAAATAGACCGCGCCCGCGCCAGTGCTGATCAACACGTCGGGACGCTCGCGCAGCATGACGCTCGCCGAGGCGAAGAAGCTGCGCACCGCCGCTCCGGCCATCTTCAGCGGCGAGCCGAGGCGCGCCTGGCCCAGGGCGACATGGGGGACGTACAGCGCCCGGTGCTTCTCGGCGATGCTTCGCGAAAGAGCGGTGTCTTCGGTGACGAAGAAATAGTCGTGCGCCGACCAGGCCGGCTCAAGGTCGAGAAGCTGGCGCACATGGCCGCCGCCCGAGCCGGCAAGACAGACCTTCAGGCGCCGTGCCGAACGAGGGGCCGATGCTGCTGGATAGAGCACCTCGGCGCCGCCGTCCCGCTCCCTGTCGATCGTTTCCAGGTTCGTCACCACTCTCATGCCCGCCGATGCCTATGCCGGGTCAACCTGTGCGCAGCGTTAAGTCTGACGGGATTGGCTTAAGGAAGCGCGACCGTCGTTGTCGATATCAGGTCGCCAGCCAACGGGGCGCACCCCGAACCTTTGCAAGCCCCGCGGCCCACCCGGCCAATCCGTAGCCGACCTGACGCCACGCTCCGGCACGTCCGAAGCGTACGAAGATTAGCAGCAAGGAGGACAAGGCCGCCACCGGCATGCGACGGGGATAGCGGTCCCACGTCGTCAGCATCTTGTTGCGCTCGTTCAGATAGACCGGCGTGCGCGGCCGCTGGGTGATGGCGTCGTAGGATCCCGTTGTCGTGCCGACATAGTGCAGCACGCGGGCGTTGGGCGCGAAGCCCAGGCGCATGCCCCGCTGCACGCCCCGCAAGCACCACTCCACCTCCTCACAATAGAGGAAGTAGTCCTCTCGCATCGGTCCTACGACTTCCAGGAAGCGTCGGCCGATCAGCATCGAGGCGCCGTTCAGATAGTTCTGCGCGCTCTCGACCCAGTCCGGGTCGGGCAACTGGCTCAGTGCGCTGCCGTGGCCGAGGGATTCCGAGCGCGCCAGCCAGGGCGTCCAGCGCCCGCCGTGCGACTGCACCCGCCCGTCGGACAGGAAAATTGTCGAGCCGACCGCCTCGCAGTCTCCGGCCGCCAATCGCTCAACGGTCAGGGCCAGGGCGTCGGGTTCCGGCTGCGTATCCGGATTGAGCACCCACCAGGCGTCAGCCTCGGGCGTCTCGCGCAGGCAGACGTTGACCCCGCCCGCATAGCCCAGGTTCCCAGACGCCAGCACGGCGCGGACGCGTTGCCCGCCAGCAAGTTGCGCCGGCAGCACCTCCGTCAGAGCACCGTACGCCTCCGGTCCGCCATTCTCGCAAATGATGACTTCGAAGTCGGTATGGCTGGAGCGCTCGAGCGCCGCCAGACATCGCACGATGTCGTCGCGATTACGGAAGCCGACGATCGATACGGCGACGTGCATGCTCACTGTTCGCCCTTCGCGCGCAGCAGGCCGAGCGCATCGCTCAACCGCCACAGCCGCAGCCTGAACAGCGTGCTGAGCGCGGTCATGCGCTGGCCCAGGGTGTTCAATTGATCGCTGCCGAACACCTTTGGCATGTGAACAACCGCCGAGATGGGGAGCGCCAGATTGCGCACGAACCACTGCAAATTGCCGCCCGGGCGGGTGCGATAGAGCCCGTAGGTCTCGGCGTTCACCCGGGCCCACTTGCTGGTCAGCTCGCCCCAGGTCCGGCGAGCCGGATGGCCGACGATGGCGCGGGGCGCATAGCCGAGCCGGAAGCCCATCCCGCGGGCGCGATGGGACCACTCGACGTCTTCCGAGACACCAGTGCGGAACCCCCCCACCCTGTCGAACACGGTCCGAGGGCAGAAGAGGTTGCCCGAGCCGGTGAAGCCCTTCTTGTTGATGTAGGTCTCGAAGTCGAAGGCGAAGACCCGCTCGAACGCTTCGGGGCCGGTCATGTGGGCTAGATCGTCGACCAGCACGGTGACGCGCCCGCCGACGAAGTCGTAGCCGGCGAGGCCCGCAACCCCCTCCTCCAGCCACTTCGCCTCCGCGACGCAGTCGGAATCGATGAAGGCCAGGATCTCGCCGCGCGCGAGACTGACGGCGCCGTTCCGGGCTGGCCCCGCGCCGCGTTCCGTCACGACGGTCAGGCGGGCGCGGCCGGCGATCGCCGCCTCGATGGCCGTCGGACCTTCCGGCGAATTGTTGTCGGCGACGATCACTTCAAAGTCGTCGGCGGAATAGGTCTGGCGGGCGAGGGCCTGCAGGCAGATCTCAAGGCCCGCGAGGTCGCGATAATGTGGAATGATGACGCTGACGCGGGGGGCGGACATCACGCGCCTAGCCCAACCGGAGCCGGGCCTGGATCGAGACGCATAGGCAGGTGTTCGAACAAGGCGAGCGCCTAGGCCTGCATGACCTTGGCCAGGCGGGTGCCGACCAGCGCCTGGCGCTTGGCCGCGGGGACCTGCTCGAGCAGCGCCGGGACAAACTCGTTCAACAGGCGGAACGCGGCCTCGGAATCGGCGCCGACCACGGAGAAGCGGAACAGCGCGCCATCTGGAATGTAGCCCTGCATCGCAGTCGCCAGACGAACCCTGCGTTGCTCGTCGCTGGTTTCCGGCAGGTACTCCCCAAGCCGGGTCCAGTAGAGGATGTTCTCCTGCCGCCCCTGGGCCGCGGCCACCACGTGCCGCACCGGAACCGCCGCGCCGTTGTCGAGCTTCAGCACGGCCGGGACGCTGGAGACGATGTTGAACCCGACAGCCGGGTAGCAGGCCTCCGGTCGATGGAGCTGCAGCATATCGCTTTGGTTGTCGCCATAGGCGATGAGCATCATCACCTCGACCCCGGTCGAAACCTGATGATAAACCCGCCCGACCATCTCGCTGTAGAGCCGCGAGGCCAGCGCGCCCTCAGTCTTCGGCTGGACCAGTCCATCGGACTTCTCGGCAGACCAGTCGCCGAACTTCAGCGGCAGGATGTCGGCCATCTTGGCGCCGGTCAGCAGGATAAGCCGCTTGCGCGGACGCAGGGTGTAAGCGGTCCCGGCCGCGACGGCGCAGGCGCCGCCGATCAAGAGGTCACGACGGGCGATCATGCCGCCTTCTCCCCACGGCCCACGAAGTACGAAATCAGGTTGTCGACCAGGAACACCAGCAGCAGGGCCGAGGTGAAGAGCAGCAGGCCGGCGGCCATGTGCAGGAAGCCCTGGGCCACGGCGTCGCCGAAGAAGTAGGTCAGCAGCACCAGGGTCCCCACGCGGATGATGTTGGCGACCACCGCGATCGGGATCACCAAGGCCACCAGCAGCAGCGAGTAGCGCCAGGAGGCGTTCCGCAGCAGGTAGATATAGAACAGGCTGATCGCCACCAGGCCGGTAATCGAGTTCATGCCCGAACAGGCGTCCTCCACCAGCAGCTGGTACTGGGCGATCATCAGGGTGACGCCCTCGCGGAACACGGGGATGCCGACGGCCTGCAAGGCGCCCGTCGTGACATAGGACACGAACAGCTTCAGCGGCGCGGTGATGCTGTCGATGAACCAGCCCGGCGGCGGGACCAGGAACCCGAGATAGAACAGCGGGAACCAATTCTTGAGCATGGCGTGCAGGCCGAACCGCGAATGCAGGTAGGCCATGGCCACGCCATAGAGACCCACGACCTCCAGGCTGATGAAGTCATAGGCGCGGCCGAAAACGTAGACGGGCAGCGACGCCGCCATCATCAGCACGGTCAGCCAGGCAGGCCCCGGCTTGCCGGTCGCCCGAAGCTCCGGAAGCCGCCTCCAGACCAGCCAGAGGCCGGTCCCAAGCACGATCGGTCCATGCGCGCCAGCCTCGCGAGACCACACCTGTTCGCCGAGCGTGATCACCGTCGGGACCGCCAGCAGGCCGAACCCGATGAGGAGCGGCAAGGACGACCAAATGTTGAAACCCGGCGTCCTCTCGTCGGCCACGCTTGCGATCGTCGAGGTCATGCCTAGGCCTCGTTCAGGACAGTGCCGACCACATGCGCCCTGTCCTCCTCGAGCTGCGCCGCGAGGACCTTGATGTCATTCACGAAAGACACGTTTCGCTTGGCCACGATGATGCCGTAGCCGGTGACGGTGCAGATGCGGCGAGCGTCGGCGCAGGTGTTGGCCGGCGGCGTATCGATAAGCGTCACGTCATATTCGCGCAGGCAGCGCTCGACGACTTCGGCGAAGCGTTCGCTGGCCAGCAGTTCCTGGGCGTTACCGCTGACCTCCCCCGCGAACATCACGGACAGGTTGGGCACGACGTCGCGCTGGATGTACGGAGAGTAGTCGCTCTGCGTATCGGCCAGGCAGGCCGCTAGCCCCGGGACCGGTTTGGCCGGGCGGATGAACTGATCGACGCCAGCGTTTCGCAGGTCGCCGTCAATGAACAGGACCTTGGTCCCGATCTGCGCCAGGGCCACGGCCAGATTGACCGCGGTGAAGGTGGCCCCCACGCCAGCGCTGGCGCCGCAGACCGCCAGACCACGGTGGCCGCTGTCGACGTGTTGGGCCATGAGATGGGTCCGCAGGGTCCGCACGGCCTCCGCGCGGGCGCTGTGCGGCTCGGAGAGCATCACGATTTCGGGCGAGAAGCCGTAGACGTCGCGCACCACGAGGCTGGTCCCCGGGGAGGGCCCGTCGAGGTTGACAGATCCGTCCATCAGTTGCGTTTCCTGGATCATGCTTGTGCTAGTTTCCCGCGCCCTTTGGCGCGCGGCTTGCCGCCTCCGCCGAGGCTCGGCAGGCTCAGGCTGCGCTTGGCGGACGGCGGACCGTCGATGATCGCGAGCAGCGGGACATCGAGCGCCGACCGCAGGTCCTCGACGCTGCGCACCCGCCGCCCGAACAGTTCGAGCAGCAGCGAGAGCATCAGACCCAGGCCGAAGCCGAGCCCAAGGGCGCCGCCGAGGATCAGCGGCTTGTTCGGGAACTTCGGCTTCTCCGGCATCAGCGCTTCAGCCAGGGTGGAAATGCCGGCGTCAGCGACGGAGGCTTCCTGGCGAAGCTCGGCAATACGGCCCATCGATTTGTTGTACTGCTCGCGCCGCATGGTGACCTCGGCCTGAAGCTGGTTCAGGCGTTCGATCTTGTCGCGCTTCTCAATGACCTTGGTGGTCTGTGCGACCACTTCCCGCTGGAGCGCGCCGGCGCTTGCGTTGGCGGCGCTGGCCGCAGCGCCGGCGGCGGCGCGGGACGCCGCCATTTCCTGCGCCACCACCTGAGCCAAGGTCGCGCGCTGAGCGCGCAGCTGGACCATCTGTGGGTGGTTCGGGCCGAGGTTCTTCGACGCCTGGGCGATCGCGGCGTCGAGCTGAGCGAGTTGCGCGCCGGAAGCAGACGAGACCGGCATGGCGGGCATCGCCATGGCCGGCGGGGCGCCGGCCTGGCCGGAGAGCGCACGCAGCCGGGCGGTGTCGACATCGACGTCGCCCTGCATGACAACGCCGTTCTCCTTTTCGAAGGCCGTCTTCGCGGCGTCGGCCGCCGTCAGAAGCTTGCGTTCCTTCTCGGCCTGCACCTCATACCAGTCGGCGGTGCGCGCCGCTTCGCGGCGGCGGGTGTCCAGGGTGGTTTCGATGTAGGCGTCGCGCAGCGCGTTCGCCATCGTCTTGGCCGCGGCGGGCGTGGACGACTGATAGCGGATTTCCAGAATGTTGGTGCCGCCGACGTTCTCGACGATCGTGCCGGCCACGACCTGCTTGGCCAACCAGCGGCGGATATCCATGCCGTTGGTGTTGCCAGTGTTCTGATACCTGGCGATCATGTCCGGACTGGAGGCCCAGCCAAGCGCGTCCACTGCGCGACCGGCCACCTCGTCGTCCTTGATGATCTCGCTTTGGGTGGCGATGTAGGTGCGCGCACCGGCGCCGCCGATCAACTCGCCGGTCACCGGATCGGGCTTCAGGATGTTGAGCATCACGCGCGAGACGCCCTCGTACCGCGGCGGCACGATCAGGATTGCGATCAGAGCGCCGATGCAGGTGCAGATCGTCGTGGCGAGGATGACCCCACGGCGAGCCCACAGAATTCGGAGAAATTGGACGAGGCTCATTTCATATACCTCCGGCTCAACGCCGCACTAGAAAAGCCGCTCACCGACAACCAGCACGTCGCCCGGCTGCACCAGGGCTTCCGCGTCCAGCTTAACTTTCTTGCCGGCCCTCGTGACCTGGACCTTCTTGTCCGAGCCCGAAGCCGTCAGACCGCCGGCGCGCGCGATGGCCTGCCGCACCGTCAGCCCGGTCTTCATAGAGAACGGGCCTGGGGCATTTACTTGCCCAGAAACGTAAAAAATCTCAGCGACTGGCGCGAAAATCTTGTCGCCCGGCGTAACGAATGGATCCTTGGTGGAGTCCCCGGCCGACAGGTCGGCGATCTCGTAGCGCCGCTCGGGGCCGGTCTCGGGACGAAGGATGAGGTAGTCGGCCGCGGATTCCTGCACGCCGCCGACGCGCGCCAGGATCTCCGAAAGGCGATACGAGCGGTTGATCGGCACCAGGCTCGGCGAGGTCACGGCGCCCAGAACGGTCACATACCGGCTGGCGTAGCTTATGACTTCGACGTTGATGGCGGGGTTCGCGTAGAAGCCGCCGGCGCGCAGCGCGGCGGCGATTTCGGCGCCCAGTTCACGAGGGGTCTTGCCTGCCGCGGTGATCTTGCCGATCAGGTTCAGCTGGACCGTGCCGTCGGTGTAGACGCGGGCGCGGCCCTTGTCGGGCTGGCCGACGACCTCGACCTCGATGACGTCTTCCGGACCCAGGACATATTCCGTGTCCGCAGTCATTCCGCCCGCGGCCGGAGCCTGCGGCGCGCCAGCCTTGGGAAGCGGCGACACCGGCGGCGCAACACCCGCTGCGGGCTGTGCGCCGGCGGTCAGCGGGGCGCTAGCCGCCAGCAGACAAAGGGCGAGGATCCTGACCTTGGAACCGCGAATAGCCATGAGCTTGCTTCCGCCTCGATCTAAAACTTGGCGTCGACGCCGACGCCGACGCGATTGTTCGTATAGTCGAACTGGGGCGCATTAGTGTTTCGCTCTTCCACCCCGCCCGTCAATTTGAAGGCTAGACGTTCGCTTTGTTGGTAAGTCGCCGTTGCATAGAAAGCATCGGTCGTGGAATCGGTCAGCTGAATGGTCGGAAAGGCAAATCCACCCTCCAGATCGTGCTCGGCCCGGGCCACGCCCAAGCGAAGGTTGATGCGAGAGCCGAAGCTGTAGTCGCCCGAGAACTGGTAGACCTCGTTGACGTCATAGGACCGGCCAAGCCCCGACGACGGGGTGACCGACTTGTCGAACGACGCCTGCAGGTTCAGGCGGCTGCTGGCTCGGTAGGTCAGGCTCCCCGAATAGGCGGTCGTCTCGAAATTATCGTCGCTGAAGCCGGGCAGCGTCGGCGCGTGCAGATCCACCGAGGTGTAGGCCACCGAGACCTCACCCTGAATTCGCGCGCCGAGCATGCGGGAATAGGTGAGGCCGATGGCGCTCAGATCGTAGCCATCGTCGATCAGCCGGTTCGGATACTCCACCTTCTCCATGCTTCCGAACAGGGTCACGGAGCCGAACGTCGGTCGCGAATAGCTGATCCCAACCATCCCCGTGTCGCGCTCGGAATCCGATTGCTTGGCGAGCGGCTCTTCGTTTTCAGTCCATTCCTTCGAGGCGGAGCCGACAACACCCAGACCGGTCTCCCGCGAGCATCCAACCTCGATGGTGGCGCGCGTGATTTCCTGGACGTTTTCCGCATCGATCAGGATCGGATCGTCGATACGGTTGATGCCGCGGTTGTAGTCGCCCGTCAGCCTGCCCGCGCAGGGGCCCGCGCGACCGCTGAAGCCGCCACTCAGGTCGAACTGCTCGCGGTTGAGGTCGTCGTTGGTCTCGTAGAACGCATAGCCGACGCTGCCGCGCAGAAAGAGGCCCTGCCTGCCGAGGGGCTGGTAAAAATCGATCGCGGCGGTCGGCGTAAAGATCGTGTCTTCAGGGGTCAGCCCACGCAGGGCTGCCTGAGTATCGTTGGTCAGCGCGACGTTGCTGTGGTGCTCGACTTGAACACCGAGGGTGAAATCAAGTTTGCGAACTTCCTGCGCGAGGGCCGTAGATGACGTGATCGCGGTACACAGCGCGACCCCAGCAACCACTTTTCCGTAGACCATATTCAAGCTCCCCCTCGACCCCGCCAGATAGGCTGCAAATAGCTAACGGAGTGATATCTCGCCGTTCTTGCAAGCGCACCGTAAAAAGCAGCAAAATCGGCGCCAGGAAGGCCGCCCCGTGTGGCTCCGGCTGGGACGTTTTTGCGCCGCTCCACGCGTGACCCGCCGCGCAACGCTAACCCAGGCGGACTAGCGGCGGCCCAATATGATACGCCGCACCGTTCCGGCGAAGTTCCGCACCGCATCGCCGATCGATCCGCGCTTGGCGGCTTCCATCACCTGCACGCCCGACATGACCGGCTTCGGCTGACCGGTGACCACGAGCGCCGCGGTGCGAGCCACGATCAGGCGCTTTCTGCGCGCCTGGGACGGTTGCATCAGGCCGATCTCCTCGATGTCGAGATCCTCGGCCTCGATGTCCCTGGCGCCGATTGCGCTGCTGAGAAGGCGCTCGCCGGCCTGCGTCCTCGAGATGATCAGGCTTCGACCGTCCTGCTCGTCGAACGTCGGATAGCCGCTCTCCCCGCCGTACCAGGCGTCGGCGCAGGCGATGTCGGCCACACCCCCGACCGCGTCAGGGCAGATCTTGCAGCGGAACTGGACTTCCTTCGACAGATGCCCGCCCCAGCTGTCGGCGTAGTCCATCTCGGCGACCTGCCCGTCGCGGGTGGTGGCCGCGGTCTTCCCGGGCCAGCCTTGGCCGCGATAGCGGAAGGCCACGACGTCCTCGCGACGGACGCCCATGGTCGAGAGGATGCGGTCCACCCCGTCATGGCTGGGCATGCCGCCGCAGAAAAATGACAGCATGATCGGGACGTGACGACCAACGCGCGCGTCCACCTGCGCCAGGCGGCGCAGGGCCGACACGTCGCACGGCTTGCCGACGAAGGCGATCGCCCCGCCCTCGGAAAGCGCCGCGTCGATCTGCGCCAAGGGCGAGGAGGCGGTGTATCGCGAGCCGGCCCCGGCCAGCACCTCGGCGGCGGTGCGCGAGCACACCACGAGGTTGCGGGTCGGCTGCTCGGGGTCAGGCTGCACGTGGATGACGCGATCCACCAGACCGGTCTCCAGGGCGTGGATCAGCAGTCCCGACAAGGCGCCGCCGGACGATCCCTCGTATCGGACGTCGGGACGCAGCGAATGCCCGGTGGCGACGCGCAGCCAGGGCCCCCAATAGGGATGGACGTTCTCCGCCTTGTCCCATTCGGCGACCACCGCGCCGGGACAAGCGGCCGCGATGGCGGCTTCGGCCCCCTGACTGACCGGGCCGCGCTGCTGCGGTCGGCTGTAGCCTGGGGCGACCATCTCCATCTGGATGGCCTCGCCCGCAACCGAGGCGCAAAGGCCGCAACCGGTGCAGAGCTGCCCTTTCAGGACGCGGTCGACCGTCGGCGACGTCATGAACGCCGCTCCAGGCTTCCGAAGAACTTCCGCAGCTCGGCGCGGTAGACCTCGAGCAGGGCGTCGACCTTCAACATCCCCCGCCTGATATCCTCTCGCAGCTCGTCACGGTGGGTCAGCCGGTCGAGCAGGAAGGCCAGCGCCTCCTGCTCCTTCATGCCGGAGACCGGAACCAGCCACTTATAGCCGAGCGTGCCGAACAGGCCCGTGAACTTTCGGCTGTAGGCGATGGGGACCACGGGCGTCCCGGTCGAGAAGGCGGCGATGCAGGCGTGCATCCGTCCCGCCACCAGAAAGTCGAGACTGGAGATGTAGGACTTGACCTCGGAGGGGCCCACGAAGTCCGGGGCCCGAACGACGCCGGGGAATTCCTGGGCCAGACGATCGGCCACCCGGCCATCGTCGTCCCAAGGGTCGGTCGCATGAAGGGCATGGGTAACCAGATGCACTTCGACGTCGGGCCGCGCCGCGAGCGTCCGCAGAAAGTCGCGCATCAGGCCGGCGTAGTCGAAGCCGAGGCCGAAGCGGTTGCGGCCGGACTCCGCCTCGTTGAACAGCAGCCCGGAGACGTTCACGCCCACGCGCAGCCGCGGGCCGCCACGCTCGGCGCTGCGATCTTCGAACGGCAAGGCGAAGGCGACGTCCACCGACAGCGCGCCGTTGGCGCGAGGCGCCAGTTTGCCCAGCGCCTCCAAGGACGCCTGATCGCGAGCGACCACCGCGCTGGCGCCCTCGAGCGCGCGCTTGGCCAGGAGCTTGTAGCCGAACTTGGTGAACGGCCCGATGGTCTGCGGCGAGAGCAGCAGAGGCTTCCCACGCGCCAAGGTCATCATCTTGGTCAGCCACAGGAACGCGAAGCGCTTTGGGCCATAGATCTCGGCGAAGCTGTCCCCCGCCCCGATGTCCAGGACCCCGTCGATCCCCCCGACAGCCGACCAGAACCCGCCGGGCGACAGCAGAACGCGCGTATCGATTGGATAGCGCCCGGCCTCGGCCTCGCTGAGATAGGCGCGGTTGGCCTCGCGCATGCCCATGATCAGGAACTCGGGCTCCAGGCCCATGTCCCGCGCCACGCCGCGCGCGATCGCCAGGTTGGCGATCGTCAGGGCGCCGACGCCCAGATTGCCCGAACTCGGAGAGTGCCAGAGCAACCCGATGCGGAGCGGCTTAGTCATCGCGGCCAAGCGGCTGATCCTCAAACTCGTGACGGCGCGCCAACGGCGACTGGCGGTCCATAGCCCCTTAGTTCCAAACGGATCGTAAGCGTCGGCGCAATAGCCATATGCGAACCTGGCCAGAAGGCGGGCCCGTTCCAGCGAACACCGGAACTCCCGGGCCATGACTAGCTCTCGGCGGTCAGGTCCCTTAAATCAGCGCCGCTCAACCACGGACCCGCCGTTCATGGATTTTCCCCAGCCGCTCGTCCACGGACAGCTTGTCAGCCGCTACAAGCGCTTCTTCGCCGATGTGGTTCTGGATGACGGGACCGCGCTCACCGCCCACTGCCCCAACCCCGGCGCGATGCTCGGGCTGAACATGCCGGGCCTGCCGGTCTGGCTGTCGAAGTCGGACGATCCGAAACGCAAGCTCGCCCATACGCTGGAGCTGGTCGAGGTCGACGGCGGCATGGTCGGCGTCAACACCATGCATCCCAACCGGCTGGTGGCCGAGGCCCTGGCGGCCGACGCCATTCCAGAGGTCAGCGGCTATGCGAGCCACCGGCGCGAAGTGAAATACGGCCTCGCCTCGCGGGTCGACTTCCTGCTCGAGCACCAGGGCCGCGCGCCGTGCTGGCTGGAGGTGAAGAACGTCCACCTGCGCCGTAGCGGGACGCTGGCCGAGTTCCCGGACTGCGTGGCCGCCCGCTCGCTCAAGCATCTGGCCGAACTCAAGGCCATGGTAGCCGAGGGCCACCGCGCGGTGATGCTGTTCGTGGTCCAACGTACCGACTGCGACAGCTTCGCCGCCTGCGCCGACCTTGATGCAAAATACGCGGCAGGATTGATCGACGCGGCCCGGGCAGGCGTTGAAGTTCTCTGCTATGATTGCGACATAAGCCCCAGCGCCGTGCGCATCGCCCGCCCCGTTCCGTGGCGCGATGCGGCGCCAACGGAAGCCGAGAGAGCATACCCATGACCGACGTCCTCGACGCCGAACATCGCACCGGTCAGATCCGCATCCACGGGGCCGAAGGTTTCGAAGGCATGCGCCGCGCTGGAAAGCTGGCCGCCGAGTGCCTGGACATGCTGACCCCGCATGTGGTTCCCGGCGCGGTCACCGAGAAGCTCGACGATCTGGCCCGGGAGTTCATCCTGGACCACGGCGCCATTCCGGCCTGCCTGTTCTATCGCGGCTACGGAAAAACCACCTGCATCTCGCCTAACCACATCGTCTGCCACGGCATTCCCGGCGAGCGGGTGCTGCGCGACGGCGACATCGTCAATATCGACGTCACCGTGATCGTCGACGGCTGGCATGGCGACACCAGCCGCATGTACGGCGTCGGCGAGGTCGCGCCCCGCGCCAAGCGCCTGATCGAAGTGACCTACGAAGCGCTGCAGCGCGGCCTGGACCAGGTCAAGCCGGGCGCCCGCACCGGCGACATCGGCCACGCCATCCAGCAGTATGTGGAGTCGATGCGCTGCTCGGTGGTCCGCGACTTCTGCGGCCACGGCCTGGGCAAGGTGTTCCACGACGCGCCGAACATCCTGCACTTCGGCCAGAAGGGCTCCGGCGAAGTCCTGCAACCGGGGATGTTCTTCACCATCGAACCGATGGTGAACCTCGGCAAATACCAGGTGAAGCTGCTCGCTGACGGCTGGACGGCGGTCACCCGCGACAAGTCGCTGTCGGCCCAGTGCGAGCACTCCATCGGCGTCACCGAGACCGGCTACGAGATCTTCACGGACTCGCCCACCGGCATCTTCCAGCCCACCATCGCCTAGGACAGCGACTAGGCAGGGGCGCGCTTGGCGCCCCTTGCCAATACCGAACAAATAGCGAACATTGTTCGCATGCACGGACCCAGACACCTGGGCGAGGCGCCGCTGGCGGACTTGTGGACCGGCGCGCCCGCCCCTGCCGCCCGCTCACCGCACCTGGGCCACCGAGAGCGGCTGCGCGAGCGTGCGGGCAAGAGCTTCGACGCCCTGCCCGACTACGAACTGCTGGAGCTTCAGCTCTTCCGGTCCCTGCCGCGGGGCGACGTGAAGCCGCTGGCGAAGGCGCTGCTCTCGCGTTTCGGCTCGCTGGCGGGCGTGCTCGCCGCTTCGATCCCCGAGCTCCGCAGCGTTCCGGGCGTGGGCGAGACCGTGGCCCTAGACCTGACGCTGATGCAGGAGATCGCGCTGCGCATCGGCCGCGCCGCCGTCCAGAAACGCCCGGTGATCAGTTCCTGGAGCCAACTTCTGGACTATGTGAAGCTCGCGCTCGCCCATGAACCGCGCGAGCAGTTCCGAGTGCTGTTCCTCGACAAGAAGAACCAGTTGATCGCCGACGAGGTGATGAACCGTGGCACGGTCGACCATGCGCCGGTCTATCCGCGTGAGACAGTGCGGCGGGCGCTCGAGCTGTCGGCCAGCGCCGTGATCCTGGTGCACAACCACCCTTCGGGCGATCCCACGCCGTCGCAGGCCGATATCACCATGACCCGCGAGGTGGTCGAGGCGGCTCGCTCGCTGCGCATTGCGGTCCACGACCATCTAGTGGTCGGCCGCGACGGCGTCGCCAGTTTCAGGGCTCTGGGCTTGTTCTAGGACGTTAGGGCGCGCTCGAAACGAGGCTGGTGCGGGCGGCCGGGGTCGAACCGGCAAGAGCCTAAGGCTCGACGGATTTTAAGTCCGTTGCGTCTACCAATTCCGCCACGCCCGCGCGCTGCCAGGCCTCTATAGCGACGGTCCGTATCCAGGCCAAGCAGGCGGCAGGCTGGGCCCGTGTCGCGCTCCGACTTCGCCGCGCCGGGGGCCAGCGACGACTCGCGCCGCGAGCGATGCGACTTGCCGTTTGTCAGATAACGTAAATATGTCAAATATGTGCTCGGCTCGCTGCGAGGGCGATGGGGGAACGTCAGGACTTAGCCGCCACGGATTCAAGGCCGCCGGCACGGAGAAGACATGACTCTAGCCGAACGCACCATGAGCGGCGTGAACGCAGAGGATCTGGCGCGGAACGCCATGTCTGCGGACCTAACGCCGTCGGAACAAAAGGCCTGGCTGCAGGACGCCGCGGCGTCCGTGCGTCGAAATGGCGGCATCATCGTCCGCAATGCGATCCCGGCCGAAGTCGTCGCCGCCGTGCTCGAAGACTTCAAAGTCCGCCACGACGTGCACATGGCGGCGGGCCAAAAGGCGCTCTATCGCCGCTTCCAGGACGACCCCCTGAGGGCTCAGGTTCCCATCGCCATCGATGGCCCGCTAGCCAATCCAGCTTTTTTCGCAGCGCCCTCGATCCTCGCCATCGTGAAGGAGCTGATGGGCGAGCAAGTGATCATCGGCGAGATGGGCGTGGTCATTTCCCATCCCGGAGCAGGGCCTCAGATCCTCCACCGCGACTCCAACTTCCTGTTCGGCGGTCTGGATTCCGAGATCGATCTGCCGCCGTTCGCGATGACCCTGCTGATCCCGTTGATCGACGTGACGCTGGACATGGGCCCCACGGAATTCTGGCCGGGCAGCCATCGGGTTCGCAACCAGGCCGAGGCCACGGCCGCCCCGCCCCTGCGGACGCCCTTCAGTGCGGGGTCGGCCCTGCTGATCGACGCGCGCATTTTCCATCGCGGCGGGGCCAATGTTTCGGGCCCGGTGCGGCCGACCGTCTATTTCAGCTTCCATCGCAGTTGGTACGTCGAGAGCCCGGGGTATGAGCGCAAGCCGCAGGTTCGGGTCACACCGGCCATGCTTGAGCGCTTGCCGCAGCCCTATCGGCCGCTGTTCGCCTGGGCCCTCCACCTCAACCGGACCGATAGCGTCAGCGAGTTTATCTATCGGTGGGTGGGCCGGATCAGAGGCCGACTTCTACGCCTGAAACGCGCCTAAACTTCACTGTAATTGCTCAGAAATCCAAGCAAAATATCGCACACGACGCAGCTTCCATTCAATTCCGACGAGATTCCATTTTGGACCTGGTCGCTTTGGACATAGGCTTCGTCGCAGGAGGGTTGTTTTGGGGCTATGAATATCGAAGTGGGCGCTCGGCATCTTGGTTGGAATACCAACGAAGATGGCCCAAACACCTCTGCAATTACGACCGTGTTTCGCGAATGCGTTTTGCGCAGCCCGAATACCGCGGCGCTTGCACTTGGGCATCCCGAAGGCGCCCCGACGGAGATCCTGACCTACGCCGAGCTTCAGGCCCGCGCCGAAGCTCTCGCCAGCACGCTATTGGCGAGTGGCGTCCTGCCTGGCGACCGCGTCGGCATCGCGACCAACCGTGACTTCGACGTCGTCGTGGCGATGCTGGCCGTGCTCATGGCCGGCGGCGCCTATGTACCGCTCGACCTCTCCTACCCGGCCCCGCGCCTCGACTTCATGCAGCGCGACAGCGGCATCGGCTTCATCCTGCTCTCGCCCGGCCTCGATACGGACTTCCTCGCCGAGGGCGTTCGCGCCATCGAGATCGCCGCCGCCCCCGCCGCTTCCATGGCCAAGCTGCCGAACGCGAGCGCCGACGACCCGGCCTATGTCATCTACACCTCGGGTTCGACGGGAACGCCGAAGGGCGTCGTCACCCCGCATCGCGGCGTCACCCGGCTGACCGTGGGGGCCACCTACACCAAGTTCGGACCCGATCGCCGCATCCTGCAGATGGCGCCGGTGTCGTTCGACGCCGCGACCTTCGAGATCTGGGGCGCCCTGCTGAACGGCGGGACCTGCGTGATCTACCCCGACAGCGGCCTGCCCGACTTCGCCCGCCTCCGCGCCGTCCTCGAAACGGCCCAGATCAACACGCTGTGGCTCACCAGCTCGCTGTTCAATGCGATCGTCGACGTCGACATCGGAATGCTGGCGGGGATCGAGGAGCTTCTCGTCGGCGGCGAGGCCTTGTCGCTCGAGCACGTCCGCAAGGCGAACGCCGCGCTTGCCGCCAACCTTGTCAATGGCTACGGCCCGACGGAGTGCACCACCTTCGCCTGCTGCTACCGCATCCCGCGCGAGCTGCCGGAAGACATGACCTCTGTGCCGATCGGCCGCCCGATCGAGCGCACCGACATCGCCATCCTCGACGACGACCTCAATCCCGTCGCGGTCGGCGAGGCCGGGGAACTCTGCATCGCCGGCGACGGTCTCGCGCTCGGCTATCACGAGCGTCCTGAGCTGACCGCCGAACGCTTCATCGAGCGGGCCGATCTGCCCGGCGGCCGGATCTACCGCACCGGCGACCAGGTGCGGATGCTGCCCAGCGGCGACATCGAGTTCCTTGGCCGCAAGGACATGCAGGTCAAGATCGCCGGCCACCGCATCGAGCTGGGTGAGATCGAGCAGGTACTCAAGGGCCATCCGAAGCTCGCCGATGTCGCCGTCACCGCCGCGGGCGAGACCGCCGACGACCGCCGCCTGCTCGCCTGGCTCGTCGCCGCCGATCGCGACGATGCGCCGAGCCTGGCCGAACTGCGCAGCTACGCCGAGGACCGGCTCCCGGCCTACATGGTTCCGTCGTCCTGGACAGTGCTGGATAGCCTGCCGCTGACCGCGGTCGGCAAGCTGAACCGCGCCGCGCTGAACGCGCCCAGACGCCAAAGGCCGGACCTCGAGCAGGCCTTCGCCGCGCCGCGCGGCGACCTCGAACGCTTCATCGCCGAGACCTGGCGGAACCTGATCGGGCTGGACCGGGTCGGACGCCGCGACCGGTTCTTCGAACTGGGCGGCACGTCGTTGCTCGCCATGCGCTTTCTCGAGATCTGCCGCCGCGAACGCGGCCTGCATCTGAGGGTGGCCGAATTCTTCGACGCGCCCACCGTGGAGAACATCGCCCGCATCGCGGACCAGCGCCTTCGGCCGGCCGAGGCGCCAGTCGTTACTGCCAAAACGCAATCGGCGACTGCGGACGATCGGATCGCCATCGTCGGCCTGGCCGGCCGTTTCGCCGGCGCGCCGGATGTGTCGAGCTTCTGGGACATGATCCTCGCCGGCCGTTCGGGCCGGGTGGAGGTGACCCGCGCCGATCTGGAGGCCGCAGGCGAGGACCCGGCGCTGCTGGAAGACCCCGACTACGTCGCCGCGGCCTATCCGCTGGACGAGGCCGACAGCTTCGACGCGGCCTTCTTCGGCTTTACCCCGCGCGAGGCCGAACTGATGGATCCGCAGCAGCGGATCCTGCTCGAAGCGGCCTGGACCGCGCTGGAGGACGCCGGCGTCGATCCCAAGCAGGGCTCCGACCGTATCGGCGTGTTCGGCGGCGTCGGCCGCAACGCCTATCTGCTGAACAACCTGATGAGCCATCCGGCCCTGCGCGAGCGCGCCGCCGACTACAACATGCTCATCGGCAACGAGCGCGACTTCCCCTGCACTCACATCGCCTATCGGCTGGGCTTGCGCGGCCCGGCGGTCACGGTGCAGACGGCCTGCTCGACCTCTGGCGTGGCGATCCACATGGCGGCCGAGAGCCTGCGCCGCGGCGAGTGCGACGTCGCCCTGGCCGGCGGGGCCAAGGTGCTGTCGCCCACTCGGGTCGGCTATCACTATGTAGAGGGCGGCCCGCTGTCGCCGGACGGCTACATCCGGGCGTTCGACGCCCGGGCCAACGGCATGGTGCGCGGCAGCGGCGTGGCGATGGTGGCGCTCAAACGCCTGGACGACGCCCTCAAGGACGGCGATCACGTCTATGGCGTCCTGCTGGCCACCGCGATCAACAACGACGGCGGCTCCAGCGCCGGCTTCACCGCGCCGAGCGTGTCTGGCCAGGCCAGCGTCATCGCCGACGCCCACAACAAGGCCGGCGTCTCGGCCGACACGGTCTCGATGATCGAGGCCCATGGCACCGGCACCGTGCTGGGCGACCCGATCGAGATCGAAGGCCTGACCCGCGCCTTCCGAGCCAGCGGGGACCAGACCGGCTTCTGTGCGGTCGGGTCGGTCAAGACCAACATCGGCCATCTCGACGCCGGCGCGACGGCCGCCGGCCTGATCAAGGCCGCGCTTGCGCTCACGAACGAGGTCATCCCGCCGAGCCTGCACTTCACTGCGCCCAATCCGGCCATCGGCTTCGGCGGCTCGCCGTTCTTCGTGGCGGCCGAGCCGATCCAGTGGAAGCGCGGGGACAAGCCGCGGCGCGCCGGGATCAGCTCGTTCGGCCTGGGCGGCACCAACGCGCACCTCCTGCTGGAAGAGGCGCCTGTTCAGGAAGCTTCCGCGCCGGCCGAGGGAGCTCAACTTCTGCTGCTCTCGGCGCGCACCGACACCGCGCTGGCCCGCCGTTGCGCCGATCTGGCCGACTGGCTGGAGCGCCACGAGGACGCCAATCTCGCCGACGTCGCCCACACCCTGCGGGTGGGCCGTCGGCGCTTCGAAAAGCGGATGGGGCTGGTCTGCACCGACCGCGCCGACGCCATCGCCAAGTTGCGTCGCCTGGCCCCCGGCGAGGCCCTGCGCAGCGGCGCCGCTGGAGACGCGCCTCCGGTCGCCTTCCTGTTCCCGGGCGGCGGCTCGCAATACGCCGGCATGGCCCGCGAGCTCTATGCCGCCCATCCAGAATTCCGCGAGGCGCTGGACGAATGCAGCCGCATCTATGAGGCGCGCACCGGTCAGTCGCTGATCGAGGCCATCCACCAGGCCGAGGGCGATTTCGACCGCCCGTCCGTCGCCCTGCCGGCCCTGTTCGCGGTCGAGTACGCCATGGCGCGCGCCTGGCTCGCGGTCGGCGTGCAGCCGGACGCGATGATCGGCCACAGCATGGGCGAGTACGCGGCCGCCTGCCTGGCCGAGGTGTTCTCGCTCGAGGCCGCGCTCGACATCGTCATGTGCCGCGGCCGGCTGTTCGAGACGCTGGAGCCGGGCTCGATGCTCAGCGTGCCGATGACCGCCGCCGCGCTGCGCGAACGGCTGCCGGCCGAGCTCTCGATCGCCGCCATCAACCGCGACGACCAGTGCGTGGTCTCAGGCCCGGTCGAGGCCGTCCAGGTCCTCGCCGACGTCCTGACCGCCGAGGGCGTCGAAACCCGCCACGTGCACATCGCCGTCGCCGCGCACTCGACTCTGGTCGAGCCGATCCTCAACGACTTCCGCGACCAACTCGAGCGCGTCACGTTCCATCGGCCCAAGCGCCCGTTCCTCTCGAACCTGACCGGCGACTGGATCACCGACGAGCAGGCCACCGATCCGGACTACTGGGTCAGCCACCTGCGCTCGACCGTGCTGTTCTCGGACGGCGTGTCGAAGCTGCTTGAGGATCCGGAACGCATCTTCCTCGAGATCGGCCCCGGCCAGGTCTTGAGCACCCTCACCCGCCAGAACCTGCGCCGTGGCGCGGGCCACACGGTGATCGCCACGATCCGCCATCCGCAGGAGACCGCGCCCGACTCCGAGTTCCTGCTCGCCGCCCTGGGCCGCTTCTGGCTAGCCGGCGGCGTGCTCGACCGGGCGAGCCTCACGGCGGAGGCGCGTCGGCGCGTCCCCCTGCCGACCTATCCTTTCGAGCGGACCCGGCACTGGGTCGACGCCGTGCCCTTCGCCGCCAACGACACCGCCGCCGTCCCCGTCGCCAGCGCGCCGATCGTCGCCGCCGTGGCCGAGGCCTTGCCCGCCGACGCCCTTCCCGCGACGCGGCGCGAGCGGATTCTGCTTCAGCTGAAGGCGATCGTCTGCAAGCTGAGCGGCCTGCCGATCGAATTGATCGATCCGCACGCGACGTTCCTGGAACTCGGCTTCGACTCCCTGTTCCTCACCCAGGCCAACGCCGCCTTCAAGAAGGCGTTCGGCATCCGCCTGACCACCCGCCAGCTGATCGAGACGACGCCCGTGCTCGACGCGCTGGCCGGCTACATCGATGGCGAGCTCGCCGCCGACGCCGACATCGGTCCGATCGAGGCGCCTGTCCCGGCGGCTTCGACGGCGTCATTGGGAGGCGCTGGCGCTCCTGCGCCGAGCCTGTCCGAAGACAGCCCCGGCATCGCCAAGATCAAGAAGACCGCCTCGACCGAGCTTACGGCCGAGCAGGAACTCTATATCGATGGCCTGATCGCCCGCACGGTCGAGCGCACACCCAAGGCCAAGCTCTCGGCCCAGGCGTCGCGCGCCGTCCTCGCCGACCCGCGCACCGTCCAGGGCTTCCGGTCACGCTGGAAGGAAATGGTCTACCCGGTCCTCTCCGACCAGGCGAAGGGCTCCAGGGTCTGGGACGTCGACGGCAACGAGTACATCGACCTCGTCTCCGGGTACGGCGTGACCTTCCTGGGCCACCAGCCGGACTTCATCGTCGAGGCCATCCGCGACCAGATCGACAGGACCCTGGCCATCGGCCCGCAGACGGTCCTGGCCGGCGAGGTCGCCGAGCTCGTCTCCGAACTGACCGGCATGGAACGGGTGGCGTTCTGCAACACCGGCTCCGAGGCCGTGCTTGCAGCGGTGCGCATCGCGCGGACCGTGACCGGCAAGTCGAAGATCGCCAAGTTCGACGGCCACTACCACGGCATCTTCGACGAGATGCAGGTGCGCGGCAGCGGGACCGGCAGCCGCATGGCGACGTTCCCCAGCGCGCCGGGCATCCCCTATGAGGCGGTGCAGAACACCATCATCCTGCAGTACGGTGACCAGGAGGCGTTCGACGTCATCCGGGAAAACGTCAACGACCTGGCGCTGGTCCTGGTCGAGCCGGTCCGCAGCCGCAATCCCGACTTCCAGCCCCGCGAGTACCTGCACGAATTGCGCAAGCTGACCGAGGAGCTGGGCATCCCGCTGCTCTTCGACGAGATGGTCACCGGCTTCCGCAGCCATCCCGGCGGCGCCCAAGCGCTGTTCGGCGTTCGCGCAGACCTGGCCACCTACGGCAAGGTCGCCGGCGGCGGCCTGCCGATTGGCATCGTCACCGGCAGCGCAGAGTACATGGACGCCCTCGACGGCGGTTTCTGGGAGTTCGGCGACCAGTCGGTGCCGACCGCCGACATGACCTGGTTCGCGGGCACTTTCGTCCGGCATCCGATGGCGCTCGCCGCCGCCAAGGCGACGCTCGAACATCTCAAGCGCGAAGGCCCCGAACTGCAGGAGCGCCTGAACGCGCGCTCAGCCGGACTGGCGCGCGAGCTCAACGTTTTCCTGAGGCGGGCCAAGGCGCCCATCAAGGTCGAGCAGTTCGCCTCGGTCCTGCGGGTCACCTTCACCGAGCACCAGGAATACGCCGACCTCCTGTTCTTCGAACTCCGCAACCGCGGGATCCTCACCTATGAGGGCCGCCCGATCTTCCTGACCACGGCGCACAGCGACGCTGATCTCGCCGCCATCCGCGACGCGTTCATGGAAAGCGCCACGGCGCTGATGGAAGTCGGCCTGCTGGACGGCCGCGACCCCGACACCGCTCGGCGCATTCCGATGGCCACCGGCCAGCAGGAAATCTGGGTCTCGGCCCAGTTCAGCCCGGAAGCCTCCTGCTCCTACAACCTCTGCAGCACGCTGCGGCTCAAGGGCGCCTTCGACCTCGACCTGTTCAAGGCGGCCCTGATCGATCTGGCAGATCGCCACGAGGCCCTGCGCTCGACCCCGGACCGGGACGGCCTGACCCAGACGATCCGGCCGTCCATCGACACGCCGCTGTCCCTCGTCGACGCCAGCGGCCTGTCAGCGGCCGAGCAAGCCGTCCACATCGAACGTGCCCGGCGCGAGCAGGTCACCACGGCCTTCGACTTCGTGAACGGTCCCCTCGTGCGCTGCAAGGTCGTGCGCTTGAACGACGAAGAGCATCTCGTCCTGCTCTGCGTGCACCACGTCATCGCCGACGGCTGGTCCTGCGGCGTGCTCCTGCGTGATCTGGGCGAGTTGTACGCCGCGCAGAAGGCCCACCGGGCTCCGGCGCTCGCGCCGGCGCACCAACTCGGCGACTACATCCACTTCCTGGGCCAAGCCGAACAGCGCGAGGCCCGCGCCGAAGCCCGCGAATATTGGCTCAAGCTTTATGGCGGCGCGCTGCCGCGGGTGCAGTTCCCGAGCGACCGCCCGCGTCCGAAGCGCCGCGACTACGCCGCCCGCCGCATCGAGATCAACCTCGACCCCGCGGTGGTCGCCAGCCTGCGCGCTGTCGCCAAGGCCAATGGAACGACACTGTTCGCCTCGCTAATTGGCGGCTTCGCGGCCTACCTCACCCGCCTGACCGGCGTGCGGGACAATCCGATCGGGTTCTCGGCCGCTGGTCAGCCGCTGATGAGCGGCAAGAGCCTGGTCGGGCACTGCGTGAACTTCCTGCCGCTGCGTCTGTCCACCGACCTCGACGGGGGGCTGGGATCTCACCTGCGCGGCATCGGCGCGTCCGTGCTGGACGCGCTGGAGCACCAGAACTTCGACTTCCTGTCCTTCGTCCAGGAAATCCAGCCGCACCGCGACGCCGAGTGGGCGCCGCTGGTGTCTGTCGCGGTCAACCTCGATCCCGCCTCGACCAGCATGACCTTCGCCGACCTCGAGGTCGAAGCCGGCTCGGTCGGGCGCGCCTACGAGAACTTGGACCTGTTCCTGAACTTCGTGGAAAAGGACGCCAATCTCGAACTGCAGTGCACGTTCAACGTCGCTCTGTTCGACGCCGCCACGATGCAGCGCCGGATGGAGGAGTACATCCGCTTCCTGGCCGCCGCCGCCGCCGAACCGGAGGCGCCGCTGGCCGGCGTGGCGCTGATCGCGGACCAAGACCGCGAGCGTCTGTTGGGCGAATGGGCCGGCGGCGCGGTGGACTATCCGCGCCACTCCGGCCTCGCCGACATCTTCCGCGGCGTTGCCAGCAGCCATGCCGCCAAGACCGCCCTGCTGGTCGCCGGATCGCCGACCGACACGATTCCGCGGCGCCCGATCACCTATGGCGAACTCGACAGGCTGTCCGATGACTGGGCGGCCCAGCTTCGGCGGGCCGGTGTCCGGCGCGGCGACTGCGTCGCCCTGCGCCTCCACAGGTCTGCAGACCTGATAGTCGGCATGCTGGCCACCCTGAAGGCCGGCGCCGCCTACGTCCCGATCGAGGCCAGCGCGCCGATCCCGGCCGCGAAACTGATCTTCGAGCACAGCAAGGCCAAGGCCCTGCTGACCACCAGCGATCTGGCCGCCGCCTTCGATCCCGTCGACGGCGGCGTGATCTGCATGGACAAGCCGGCCATACGCCCGACTCTGAAGGACCTCGACGCAACCGCATCGGCAGGCGCCGACCCCGCCTATATCATGTACACCTCGGGTTCGACCGGCGCGCCAAAGGGCGTGGTCGTACCCCAGCGCGCGGTCGCTCGGCTGGTGCTCGGCGCCAACTATGTCCATCTCGACGACACGCGGGTCATCGCCCACCTCGCGCCGGCCAGTTTCGACGCCTCGACGTTCGAAATCTGGGGCGCGCTGCTGAACGGCGGCGCCCTGGTCGTCCCACCGGGGGACCAGCTGCCGGAACTGTCGCGGCTCGGCGAGATCCTGAAGTCGACCGGCGTCACGACGCTGTGGCTGACGGCGGCGCTCTTCAACACCATCATCGACGAGAACCCGAGCGTGCTTGAGGGCGTGGAGGAACTGCTCGCCGGCGGCGAAGCGCTGAGCGTGTCGCACATCGCCCGCGCCCAGGCCGCGCTGCCGAACACCACCCTGATCAACGGCTACGGGCCGACCGAGAACACGACCTTCAGCTGCTGCTACCGCATTCCGCGTGACTTCGATCGCCGCGCGACCTCGGTTCCGATCGGCCGTCCAATCAACAACACGCGGGCCTATATCGTCGATGAGCGGCTCCAACTCGTGCCGCCGGGCGTGCCTGGAGAACTGGTCGTGGGCGGAGACGGCCTGGCGCTCGGCTATCTGGATCGGCCGGACCTCACGGTGCAGGCCTTCCCCGACGACCAAGTCTCCGGACAGCCTGAACGCGCCGATGTGGATGCCCGTCTCTACCGGACTGGCGACGTCTGCCGCCATCTGCCGGACGGCTCCATCGAGTTCCTGGGCCGCCGCGACGACCAGGTGAAGATCCGCGGCTTCCGGATCGAGCCCGCTGAGATCGAGGCGCGGCTACAGGAGATCGACGGCGTGCTCAAGGCCGCCGTGGCGCACGAGCCCGGCCCCGACGGCGGACGGCTGGTCGCCTTCGTCGTCTGCACGGACGACAGTCTTTCCAGCAAGCGGCTGACGCGCCTGCTCGGCGAGCGCCTGCCGCGCCACCTGATCCCCGCGGCGATCAATCTGGTGCCGGAGCTGCCGCTGTCGCCCAATGGCAAGGTCGACCGCAGGGCGCTGCTTGGCGAAGCGTTCGCGGCGCCCGAGGCGGCCGCGGCTGTGGCGCCGCAATCGGATCTCGAGGTCGAGCTGGCCGCGATCTGGACCGACATCCTGCAGCGACCAGTCCTCTCCGTGGAGGAGAGCTTCTTCAACCTCGGCGGACACTCGCTAATGGCGGTGCGCCTGTTCGACCGGATCCGCCGCCGGTTCGGGCCCGACCTGCCCATTTCGACCCTGTTCACCCATCCGACGATCCGCGAGCTCGCCGAGGTGCTCGGCGAAGCGCAACCGGGGTCCGGCGGACGAGCCGGCAAGCTCGACAGAGAGGCCGATTGGGACACCACGACGGTGATCCATGCCGGGCCTTCTGGAACCGCGGCCAAGCCCCTGTTCTTCATCGGCGGCGCGGGCGGCAATGTGAACAACCTGGTCGAGCTTGGGGCCCTGCTGGGCCGCCGACGGATGGTCGTCGGCCTCCAGACCCGTGGCGTACTTGGCCATACGCCGCATGACACTATCGAGGCGATGGCGGCCGAGCACATCCGCTACATTCGCCGCCACCAACCCACCGGCCCCTATCTGCTGGCCGGGTATTCCGCCGGCGCGATGACCGCGTTCGAGATGGCGCGCCAGTTGAGCGCCGCCGGCGAGCAGGTGGCCGAGTTGATCCTGCTCGACACCTACGCGCCAGGAGCAGCGGCCCGCGAAAAGGCCGAGGCGATCGACGGCCCCCTGGTCGTCACCCTGTCGGAGCGGCTGAAAGACGAAATGCGGCTGCTGCGAGAGCACGGCCTTCCGCTGCTGCGCGAGCGGGCGACCGCGAAGGTCCGCAACCGTCTGTTCCGCGGCTGGGGGCTCGACGCGCTTGGCGTCCTGCGGCCCACCCTGGCGCGCAGCCATCGCAGCATGCTCGCCTGGCTGACGGCGGCCCAGAAATACAAGGGCGGCCCCTATGCGGGCGCGGCCAGCCTGGTGCTGTCGAAGGAGGTCACCCTCGCCTCCAAGCGGTTTGTGGCCGCCTATCCGTATCTCGGTTGGGACGGCTTCATCGATACGGCGAAGATCGAACGCACCTGGTCCGACTGCAATCACCTCGAAATGCTCAAGGGCAAAGACGCCGAACGCCTCGCCGCCTTCATGGACGCGCGGATCGACGCTGCCCTCGCCAAGCCATGAACGGCCGGGCCATCGACGTGAGCGGCCTACGGATTGAGATCGACGAGTGCGACCTCGATTCCGACGCCGATATCGCGCTGGACGAGGCCTATGCCGAACTCGACGCTCACGAGCAGGCTCGCGCCGCGAGCTTCGTGTTCCAACGCGACCGCGACCGCTATGTTCGGGCCCACGGACGGCTGCGTCGCCGGCTGGGAGCGTTCCTGGGCTTTGCGCCTAGCGCGGTGCCGATCGCGGTGGGCGACGGCGGCAAGCCGATGCTTCCCGACCACGGAGCCCACTTCAACCTCTCGCATTCCGGGGCGCGGGCGGTGATCGCCATCGCCGAGGGCGGCGAGGTCGGTATCGACGTCGAGGTCATCGACCGCGCCGACGGACTCGCGGGCCATCTGGACGACCTGGCAAGGGCCTGCCTCACCCCGGCCGAACAGGAGGCGCTCGCGGCCGTGCGAGCCGACGACCGGATCCGTTGCTTCCTGTCCTACTGGACCGCGAAGGAGGCGCGCATGAAGCTCACCGGCGAAGGCTTGATGCTCGAACCCCAGGAGATCGATTTGGAGCTGTCGGACGGCTGGCCGGTCGGCTACCGCAGGCCGCTGGCGCCGGCGGCCCAGTTGCAGTTCGTCCGCCTGGCCCATCCGCAGGCCATCTGCTGCGTCGCCGTCAGGCGCGGTCCGGCGCCGCTCTGATGAACCGCGCCAAGGATGCGCTGAAGGTCCTGGTCGGCCGCGCGGCCGAGTTCGCCCTGCCCGGCCTCGCCCAGGAGATCGACGACAACCGAAACCCCGACCGCGCGGCCGCCGTTAAGCGCGCTATCGTTCGTGCGCGCCTGTTCGACGCCCAGTCGAAGGGCGACGCCGCCTCGATCGAAGGGGCCCTCGCGGCGTTCTGGAAGGGCCAATCCGGCGACCGGTTTCACGACCACCACCAGGACGCCCGGTTCCAGCTGTTTCGCGACCACCACGCGATCATCGTCGATGCGCTTGCCAAGGTGATCGCCGAGGGCGGCTTCATGCGCCTGGTCGAAATCGGCTGCGGCGATGGCGGCGTTCTCGCCTACTGCGCCGAGCGTCTGCCGCAGATCCGCGAGGCGGTCGGCCTGGATATCAATGAGGCCGTCGTCGCACGCGCCGCGGCAAATCACCGGCAGGCCGGCCGCCCGTTGAGCTTCGTCCACTCCGACGCCGAGACCTGGCTCGCGGCGCATCCGCAGCCGGGAACCGTCTTGTTCTCCAATGGCGGGGTGCTGGAATACTTCTCGCAGGCCAGCTTCGACAATCTGCTGCAGACGCTGGGGCGCGCCGCCCCGGCGGCGATTGCACTGGTCGAGCCGGTCGCGCCGGACCACGACCTCGCCAGCCAGACCGAGTCCTTCGCGCATGGCTGGGAGAATTCCTTCTCCCACAACCACCGCCGCCGGCTGAGCCAGGCCGGCTTCACGGTGGCCTATGAGCAGGAACTGGTGACGCCCAGCGTTCGCTGGATGCTGATGATCGGCGTCAAGGCCGCCTAGGGGTCTGCTTCAGTTCGCAGCCTAGCCCTTCGGCAACGCCGCCACCGCCTCCCCCAGCGCCTCCAGCCGCGGTCCGTCGGCCGGGTGGCTCGACAGCACCTCCGGAGGCTGCGGGCGTTTCGCGCCCTCCTCCGCCATCCGCTGGAAGAACCTCAGCGTCCCGGCCGGATCGAACCCGGCCCGCTGCGCCAGCTCGACGCCCAGCCGGTCGGCCTCTAGCTCATGGCTGCGCGAATAGGGCAGGATCACGCCGTAGATCGCACCCGTGCCCAGCGCTCCAGCGATGTCCGAAGCGTGCTCGGCGTAATCGCCGTTCGACAGCACCGCCTGCACCACGCCGACCCCGACCTGCACCGCCAACTGCTGGCTGACGCGTTCGGAGGGATGGCGCGCCAGGATGTGGCCGACCTCGTGCCCCAGCACGCCGGCCAACTCGTCATCGTCCTTGGCCAGCTCCATCAGGCCGCGAAAGGCGCCGACCTTGCCGTTGGGCAGGACGAAGGCGTTGACCTCCGGCCGGTCGAAGACCACGAACTCCCAGTCCAGGTCGTCGCGCCCGTTGGCCGCAACGATCTTGCGGCCAACCCGCTCCAGCCGCGCCTGCATGGCCGCGTCGCTCGAAACCGGCGTCTGGCTCTTAAGATCGCTCCAGGACTGGTCGGCCATCTGCAAAAGGGCCTCGTCCGGCACCACCGCGAACTGGCTGCGTCCGGTCTGCGCGTTGTCCGAGCAGGCGGCCAGCACCCCGGCGGCGAGCAGGCCCAGCAGGATGCGCACCCGCCGGCTCATACTCAGATCGACTCGCGAGCCGCGGTCTCCCATTCGACGAATTCCGGCGTCGCCAGCAGGCGCGTGCAATAGGCGCCGCAGGCGCCGTCGTCGCCATAGTCGGACAGGTGCACGCCATAGGTCCGGAACCGCGTCGCCACCGGCGTGTAGAACGCGTCGGCGATCGACCATTCGCCGGCCAGGAACGGCCCGCCCGACCGTCTCAGCAGACCCGACCACAGCGCCACGATTCGCCGCACGTTCTTCTGGGTGGCCTCCGAAAGGGTCGTGACCTTCGGCTCGGCCTCCAACGCCATCGGGCATTCGCCGCGCAGCGACTGGAAGCCGGAGTGCATTTCGCTGGCCGCGGCGCGGGCCAGGGCGCGCAGCTCCGGGTCGGTCGGCCACAGCTTCGCCGCGGGGAACTTCTCGGCCAGATATTCGCAGATCGCCAGGGAATCCCAGACGATCAGATCGCCGTCCTTCAAGGCCGGAACTAACCCGGACGGCGAATGAGGCAAGATCGCCGCCTCGGTGCGTCCCTCGTCCTGGCGCAGCGGAATGGTGGTTTCGGTGAAGCCTGCGCCGGTGCGCTTGAGCGCAAGCCATGGTCGCAGCGACCAGGTCGACCACCGCTTGGTTCCGATCACGAGTTCCATCGGCCGCTCCTTTTCGCTACGTCCCCCTATTGCCCAAGCCCCCCCTGCCTCGTCTAGTGTGGGGTCAACAATAAGAAACTCAGTTCGACCCTTATCGCAGGAAACGCTTTTATGACCGAGACCGCCGCGCCGTCGGTTGATCCGGCCGCACCGCCCGTCACCTCCACGGTCAGCGCAGCTCCATTCTCCGCTTCTTACACCCGGTACGCGATGTTCCTCCTCCTGGGGATCTACATCGTGAATTTCCTCGACCGGGCGGTGGTCAATATTCTGGCCGAACCGATCAAGAACGACCTGGGTCTGGCTGACTGGCAGCTGGGCCTTATGAGCGGCCTGGCCTTCGCCATCTTCTACACCGTCCTGGGCATTCCGATCGCCCGCATGGCTGAGCGCCGCAACCGTCCGCTGATCATCGGCACCGCGGTGGCGATCTGGTCCGGTTTCACCGCGCTGTCCGGCGCGGCCCAGAACTTCGCCCAGCTGGTGCTGTTCCGCATCGGCGTCGGCGTCGGCGAAGCCGGCTGCACCCCGCCGGCCCACTCCCTGATCGCCGACTACGTGCCCAAGGAAAAGCGCGCCTCGGCCCTGGCCTTCTACTCGATGGGCACGCCGCTTGGCGGGCTTCTGGGCCTGGTCATGGGCGGGCTGGTGGCCGACGCCTACGGCTGGCGCGTCGCCTTCCTGGTGGCCGGCGCTCCCGGCATCCTGTTCGCCCTGCTCTGCTGGTTCACCCTGAAGGAACCGCGCAAGGTGATGGCCCAGCACTCCGCCGCCATCCAGGCGACCCAGGCCAGCTTCGGCGAGACCCTCAAGTATCTCGGCAAGAAGAAGACCTTCTGGCTCATCGCCCTCGGCGCCGCCATCAAGGCCTTCATCGGCTATGGCCACGCCCCGTTCACCGCCTCGTTCTTCCTGCGCGTGCACGGCGACGAGATCAAAGGCCTGGCCGACAACTTCGGCCTGCAGTCCATCGGTTTCCTGGGCCTGGCGCTCGGCCTGATGGGCGGCACCGCTGGCGCCATCTCGGCCTATCTCGGCGGCCAGATCGCCGACAAGTACGCCAAGACCGACCTGCGCGGTTACGTCGTCGTCCCGGCCTTCGCCTCGCTGCTGGCCGTGCCGGTCTACATCCTGGCGGTCAGCGTCCCGTCGGCCTCCGTGGCCCTCTGGATCCTGGTCATCAACGGCCTGATGGGGTCGCTGTGGTACGGTCCGGTCTACGCCATCGGCCAGTCGATCGTGCCGCCGCACATGCGCGCGACCACCGCCGCCATCCTGCTGTTCACGATCAACCTGATCGGCCTGGGCCTCGGCCCGCTGGCCGTCGGCATCCTGTCCGACTTGATGGCCAACAGCGTCGGCCTCGGCTCCGCCCAGGGCGTTCGCTGGGCGCTGATGATCTCGACCTGCTTCGGCTTCGTGGCCTTCGCCCTCTTCTGGGTGGCCCGCAAGACCATCCGCGAGGAAATGGTCAGCTGATCTGCCAGGGCGGAGGGGTTCACTCCTCCGCGCTAGGAACCCTGGAAGGGCGGAGGGTCACCCCTCCGCCCTTTTCTCTAGCGTCTCAGGAACACCAGCCACACCGCCGTCGCGGCGAAGATCACGCCGAACACCAGATTGAGCCATCGGGCCCGCCGCACCGGCCGCCCCGTCGCCGCCTGGACCAGGAACACCGCGGCCGCCAGGGCGCACCCGCCACCGGCCAGCCAGAATTTCGCCGGCGGCGCCACGAAGATCGCCGCCGCCACCATCAGCAGAGCCACGGCCCGCCCCATCAATTCCGGCGACAGCCGCCGCCCGTCATTCGCCATCGCCAGCTCCTATTGCCTGCCCACACCCTAGCAGCGCCGACTGCAGCACGCCTGCTTGCCGTCCGCCGCGTTCCTCTTGAGAATGGCCCGGTGACCAAACTCATTTTCGATTGCGACCCCGGCGTCGACGACGCCGTCGCCCTGTTCCTGGCCTTTGCGTCGCCGCAAGACCTCGAAATCCTCGCCATCACCACCGTCGCCGGCAACGTCGCCGCCGGCCTCACGGCGCGCAACGCCGCGATCATCCGCCAGATCGCCGGGCGTGAGCACGTGCCCATCTACGCCGGCGCCCACGCGCCTGTGGTCCGCCAGCCGATCGCGGCCGACCACTTCCATGGCGAGACCGGCCTTGGGACCTTGTCGACTTTCACCCCCGCGACCGGCGTCGCCGACGGGCGCGCCGCCAGCGTGATCGCCGACCTGGTCATGGCGCACGCGCCGGGCGAGGTCAGCGTCGCGGTCACTGGGCCGCTGACCAACCTGGCCCTGGCCATGCGACTTGAGCCGGCGATCGTTCCGCGCCTAGGCCCCGTGGTGGTCATGGGCGGCGCGCGCAGCGAGGGCGGCAACATCACCGCCTCGGCCGAGTACAACATCTATGCCGACCCCCATGCGGCGGAGATGGTCTTCGGCTCCGGCGTGCGCTGCGTGGTGATGGGCCTCGACGTCACTCACCAGGTCCGCTCGGATCCCGCCCGCACCGCCGCCATCGCCGCCATCAAGACTCCTGCGGCCCAGGCGAGCGCCGATCTGCTGGCCTTTTCCAACGCCATCGAGCGCGACATCGTCGGGGGGGTCGGCGCGCCGATCCATGATCCCTGCGTCATCGCCTATCTGCTGGCGCCGCAGCTGTTCACCCTGCGGCCCTGCGACCTGAAGGTCGAGACCAGATCCTCGCTGACCCTTGGCCACACGGCGGTGGAGTTCCGCCTGCCCGATCCGGCCACGGCCAGAATCCAGTGGGCGACCAAGGCCGACGCCGACGGGGTCTTCGCCTTGCTGAACGAACGGCTCGCCCGATGACCCGCATCACCGTCATCGGCTCGGTCAATCTGGATTTCGTGGCCAGCGCCGACAAGCTGCCCGCCCCGGGCGAGACTGTCACCGGCGCTGCCCTGGCCCGCCACCCCGGCGGCAAGGGCGCCAACCAGGCCCTGGCCGCCGCCCGCCTGGGCGCCGAGGTCGTGCTGGTCGGCCGCGTCGGCGCCGACGCCATGGCCGACGAAGCCCTGGCTCTGCTGGAGGCCGAAGGCGTGGATCTCTCCCTGGTCGCCGTCGACAGCGCCGTGGCCACCGGCGTCGCCCTGATCGCCGTAGCCAGGGACGGCGAGAACCAGATCGTCGTGGCCCCCGGCGCCAACGCCGCCTTCACGCCCGAGCGCCTGACCACCGCCGCGCACGGCGCCCTGATCTGCCAGCTCGAGCTGCCGGCCGAGACGGTCGCCAGAGCCGTGGCCCAGGCCAGCGGCTTCGTCTGCCTCAACCTGGCCCCCGCCGCGCCATTGCCGCCCGAGACCCTGGCCCGCGCCGACCTCATCGTCGTCAACGAGACCGAGGCCGCCTTCTATGGCGAGGCCCTGCACCGGTTGCCCGGCCTGATCGCCGTCACCTGGGGCGCCAGGGGCGCAGGCCTCTACCGCGCCGGCGAGTTGATCGCCGCCGCCGCGCCGCCGCCGGTGACCGCCATCGACGCCACCGGGGCCGGAGACGCCTTCGTCGCCGCCCTCACCCTGGCGCTGCTGGAGGGCCAGGCGCCGCCGGCCGCCCTCGCCTTCGCCTGCACCACCGGCGGCCTGAGCGCCACCCGCCCCGGCGCGCAACCTTCGCTTCCCACGCGCGCTGAGGTGGAAGCCCGATTGGAGGGCGATCGATGAGCGTTCCCACACTCAGCCTCAAGGCCTTCACCCAGGGTGCGCCGGCCGAGCGCGCCGCCTTCTCAGACGCCCTGATGGCCGGCCTTCAGGACTACGGCTTCATCATCCTCGCCGACCACGGCGTGCCCGAGGAGCTGCTGGAGGCCGCCTACGAGCACAGCGCCGAGGTCTTCGAGCTTCCCTATGTGACCAAGCGGCACTACGCCGCCGGGATGCGCGGGTACACGCCGTTCGGGACCGAGCACGCCCGCGACTCCCAGCTGCCCGACCTCAAGGAGTTCTGGCAGATCGGCCGCGAACCGGCGCCGGGCCTGCCCGCCGAGGACTTCCCGGCCAACGTCTGGCCGGCCGAGGTTCCCGCCTTCCAGCATACCTTCAGCGCCCTGTTCTCGGCGCTCGACGAGGCCGGCCGGGTGCTGCTCACCGCCCTGGCGCCCAAGCTCGACCTGCCCTCGGACTATTTCGACGACAAGGTCGCCGCCGGGACCTCGATCCTGCGGGTCCTGCACTATCCGCCCGTGCCGGAAGACGCGCCGGACGGCGCCGTGCGCTCTGCCGCCCACGAAGACATCAACTTCATAACCCTGCTGGTCGCGGCCAAGGGCGCGGGCCTGCAACTGCTCGACTGCGACGGGACCTGGCTGCCGGTGGAAACCGAGCCGCGCAACCTGATCGTCGACAGCGGCGACATGCTCCAGCGCCTGACTAACGGCCTCATCCCTTCGACCACCCATCGCGTGGTCAATCCGCAGGGCCCGAACGTCAGCCGCTACTCGATGCCGTTCTTCATGCACCCGGCCTCGGACGTGTCACTGAAGTGCCTGGCCTCCTGCGAAGGCGACGGCGCCAAGTGGCCGGAGATCACCGCCGGCGAGTTCCTGGCCGAACGCCTGCGCGAGATCGGCCTCGCCAAGTAGGCGAACCTCGTCAGCCTCGGGCGGCCTCGACGGCCAGTTCATCGCTCAAATAGCCGCGTTGGACGAACCGTCAAATACACGTCATGGTAGCGTCATTGGCGCTCGTTAACCAGTTCCCCAACCCGGCGGAATCCCCGCCGGGCGTTTCGTCTCTGCGCCGCGCGCGCGAAGCCATTGGGGGACTGCGATGGTCTGGATTAACGAGTTCCACTACGACAATTCCGGCACGGATTCCGGCGAGTTCATCGAGATCGCCGGCGCAGCTGGGACCAGTCTCGCCGGCTACAGCATCGTGCTCTACAACGGCTCGAACGGTCAGAGCTACGACACCGACGCCCTGACCGGGGTCCTGACCGACCAAACCGGCACGGGCTTCGGCTTCAAGTCGCTGAGCTATGCGACCAACGGCATTCAGAACGGCAATCCCGACGCCATCGCCCTGGTCTACAACGGGACCGTCGTGCAGTTCATCAGCTACGGCGGCACGTTCACCGCCACCAACGGCCCGGCGGCCGGGATGACCAGCACCTCGATCGGCCCGGCCGTCGAGAACGGCACGGATGCGCCCAACACTTCGTCGATCAGCCTCGTCGGCTCTGGCGACGACTATGCCGACTTCACCTGGACCAAGGTCCTCGGCACGCCGACTGCTGGCCAGGTCAACGCCGGCCAGACCCTGACCGGCGACTCGACCCCGACCGTCACAATCTCGGACGCCAGCGTCACCGAGGGCGACACCGGGACAAGCGTCCTGACCTACACCCTGACCCGCACCGGCGGCCCGGACGCCTTCAGTGTCGACTACGCCACCGCCAACGGCACGGCCAGCGCCGGTACGGACTATGTCGCCGCTACGGGCACGGTGAGTTTCGCGGCCGGCCAGAACACCGCCACGGTCAGCGTCACCGTCAACGGCGACACCGCCGCCGAGGCCAACGAGACCGTGTTCCTGAACCTCTCGAACGCCACGGGCGGCGCCCAGATCGGCGACGCACAGGGCGTGGGCGTAATCCAAAACGACGACGCCGGCACGCCGGCTCTGACCAAGATCCACGACATCCAGGGCACAGCGTTCTTCAGCCCCATCCTCGCCGCCGACGGCATCAGCAGCTTCAACGCCGTCTCGACCACCAAGGTGGCCGTCCAGGCCGTCGTCACCGGCATCGACGACGAGGGCCCCCTGCAAGGCTTCTTCATCTCCGAAGAGACCGCGGACTGGGACGCCGACTCCCGCACTTCGGAAGGCATCTTCGTGATGACCCGAAACGACGCCAATGAAGGCGCGGAGATGAACAGCGGCGACTTCGCCGGGATCACGGTCGGCGAGACGGTGACGCTCGAGGCCCACGTGATCGAGTACAGGTCGTTCGACAACCTGCCGCGCACCTTCCTGACCAATCCGTCGATTATCGCCCAGTCGAACAGCGCCGTGCCGCTGCCGACCCTGGTGCTGGACGGTTCGGCCGGCAAGGCGATCCCCAACACCATCCTCTCGGACGACAATCCGGACTACACCGACTCCGTCGATGGCGTCGGCGACACCTTCGATCCCGAGAACGACGCCCTCGACTTCTTCGAGACCGTCGAAGGCATGCGCGTCACCATCCCCAACATGGTGGTCGCCGACGGCTATGTTGCCGGTCAGGACGACTCCGTCCGCTTCAAGGCCTATTCCGAAGTTCACGCCGACGCCGTGCAGATCAACGCCCGCGGGGGTTACACGGTCAGCGGCGACCCGGCGCTCTCGCCGCCCGACACCGCCGCCACCGATGACGGCACGATCCGCGGCGGCCGCCATCTGCACGACGGCGACACCAACCCCGACATCGTCGAGCTCGACTTCTCCGGCGCCGGACGGGCCGGGACGGCCAACTTCGACCAGCTGCTGACCATGGGCGACAAGATCGGCGACGTCACCGGGATCGTCGATTTCGACTACGTGAACCTCAAAGTCTACGTCACCGACGCGATCGATACGTCCGGCCTCTCGGCGCAGCCCACGTTCGAGACCGTCACCCTGGCCGACGACCCCCGCAGCCTGAGGGTCGCCAGTTTCAACGTGAAGAACCTCGACCCGGGCGACGACACCAAGGTCGACGAGGGCAGCGCCTCAGGCGTCGGCAAGTTCAACGACATGGGCAAGGCCATCGCCCAGAACCTCGGCTCCCCTGACATCATCAGCATCGAGGAAGTCCAGGACAACAACGGCGAGGCCGCCGGCGGCGTGGACGCCTCGGTGACCTGGGAGCGGCTGGCCCAAGCGGTCTCGACCGCGACCGGCCACAAGTACCAGTGGGTCGACGAACTGCCGGTGAACGGCGCCGATGGCGGCGCGCCGGGCGGCAATATCCGCGTCGGCTTCCTGTACAACACCGAGCGGGTGCAGCTCGGCGATCTCGACGCCAACGCCACCATCGCCGAACGCCGCCAGTTCGTGGATCGCATCGGAGACGGCGTGCGCGACGCCGGCGATAAGCTGGCCTTCAGCGACGACCAGATCGGCGGCGTCAATCCGGCCGACTACACCTCGACCCGCAAGTCGCTGCTCGGCGAATTCACCTTCAACGGCTCCAGGGTCTACGTCACGGCCAACCACCTGCCCTCGAAGAGCGGCTCGTCCGGCGACTTCTATCAGGCCAACCAGAACATCGACGTGGGCGAACCGGCTAACGGCGACTGGGCTCAGCGCAACGCGGTGGCCGACGACCTCTGGACGATGATGAACCACATCGCCGCGTCCGACCCCGATGCACGCATCGTCGCCGGCGGCGACTTCAACGAGTTCTACTTCTATCGCCCGATGGAAGTGCTGACCGGCTACGTCAACGTCGACGGATCGGCCCGGGTCGGCGGCGAGCGCTTCACCAACCTCACGGTCTCCGAATTGCCGGAAGCCGAGCGCTTCACCTACGACTTCGACGGCCGCAGCCAGGCCATCGACCACATCGTCGTCGATGAGGAACTGGCCGCCGTCGCCTCCTACGACGTCGTCCACATCAACACCGGCTACAACGAACGCACCGGCGCGGTGAACCCTTCCCTGTCCGACCATGACCCGGTCGTCGGCCAGTTCGACTTCCGCTCGTTTGCTGAAAACCTCACCGCCACGGCCGCAAACGACTCGGTCCAGGGTTTTGGCGGCGACGACACCATCGCGGGCGGAGCCGGGGCCGACACCCTGTCCGGCGGCGACGGCGCCGACAGCCTGCTCGGTGGAGCGGGGACCGACAGCCTCTTCGGCGACAAGGGTGACGACATCCTGGCCGGCGGCGCCGACAAGGACCTCTTCATGTTCGGCAAGTCGTCCGGCGGAAACGACATCATCGTCGATTTCCAGTACGGCCTCGACAAGCTGCGTCTGCTGGACGGAGCGCGCGTGACCTCGATCACCTTCGCGGACACCGACCTCGACGGGATCAATGATACGGTGATCACGCTCGGCGGGGCCGGCCAGGGGACCATCACCCTGCTCGACGTTGCGACCGCCACGAATGGCGGGCTGTTCTAAGCTCCGCCTTCGGCATCCCCGGGGCGGCGCTCCGGGGATGGCCAAATGAAAACCCCGCCGGTCGCCCGGCGGGGTTTCTCGTTTCGAGGCGACTGGATCAGGCCGCGGAGGCGAGTGGTCGGCGGCGCATGCGGATCGCCGTTCCGGCCGCGCCGAACCCGACGATCATCAGCGCCCAGGCGCCCGGTTCCGGCACCGCCGAGGTCGGCGCGAGAGCGTAGCGCAGCTGCCCAGTGGCGAAGCCGTCTTTGCCACTGACCACCGCCTTGTCGAAGCGGCCATTGGCGGCCAGCAGCCTGGCGCCGGCGAAGCCGTCGACGTCGCGGCCGACCGAGCCCTGATAGACCCCGCCGAGATAGTAATCGACGCTGACGCTGCGCACGTCGAAGGAGTCCGGCTGGGCCTCGAAGCCGAATACCGACAGCGCCTTGCTGAAGCTGAATGTCAGGCTGTCCATCCCGGCCGCATAGAGGATCCGCGGCATGTCGCCTTCGGTGTCCGGCGCGCCCGCCCACGGCCCCCAGGTGACCGAGGCGGTCCGCGCCTCGACCGTCTCGAAACCGACGCTGAGCACGCCGTCGCTCAGCCCGGCCAGCGTCTCGAAATCGTCGACGCCGATTTCCAGCAAGGTCGTGCCGGCCAGATAGGCAGCGTTCGGCGCGGCGATGGCGGTGACCGCGGCGTGCGCCGGCCCGCCCAAAACAAGCGCCGCGCCCAGCGCGGCGGAGAACTTCACAAGACCCATGATCGGCTTCCCTTGACTAAGGCAGGGTCCCCGCCGCGCAGGAACATTCCCCGTCGGCCGCCCCCAAGATTCCCCCGCCCAGACAGAGCGGCAGCTATCTCAGGTAGAGCCTCCCGAAGCCGAAAACCCGTGAATTTTTCTTGTCGGTTTCGCCCTGTGCGCGAGCAATAAAATCCTTGCACAGCAAGGGGTTATCTCAGGCCTCAGAGCCCCGCGCCGAGGAAGTCGCGCTTGCCGACCGTGACGCCCTGGCTGCGCAGGATGTCGTAGGCCGTGGTCACGTGGAAATAGAAGTTTGGGATGCCGAAACCGAGCAGGTAGTCGGCCCCGTTGAAGGTACGGGGCGCGCCACCGGTCGGAAGCTCGATCGTCCGCGCCTCGGCGCCTTCCAGCGTTTCAGGCCCCACGCCGTCCAGATAGGCCAGGGTGGCGTCCACGCGCGCGATCAGTTCGTCGAGGGTGGCCTCGGTGTCGGGCATCGCCGGCGCGGCGACCCCGCTCAACCGCTGCACTGAGAGCTTGGACGTGTCGCTGGCCCGCTGCACCTGCCCGGCGAGGTCGAGCATGTCGGGCGCCAGCTTGGCCTGCACCAGGACCTTGGGATCGGCCCCGGCCTCCGCCGCATGCGCGGCGCCCTTTTCGAGCATGGCTTTGAGCACCTTCAGGCCCCTGGCGAAGACGGGAACCGAGGCTTGATACATCGACAGGGACATAGGCGCTCCACCAGCAGGACTTGTGCGCCCGATATGGTCGCGCTTTCGCCGGTCCGCAACGGCCTCAGCAGCCCTTGTCGGAATAGAGCTCCATCAGGTGATCCAGCCGTTGCTGCATCGGGATCATGGCCATGATCTCGCGCTGCGACTCTTCGATCTGGTTCATCATCTTCTTGGTTCCGGCCACCATCTGCGCCTGACGCCCCATAGACAGCGCCTGGCTGCCGAACGGCACCTGCGAGGCCAGGCTGCCAAGGGCGCTCATCGCCAGCCCGCTCATGCCCATGCCCGACGCGGACATCATGCCGGACGAGGCGTCGGTCATCGCCGCCGCCTGCCGCGTTTGCTGGTCCTGGACCTTCTGGTTGATGCCGTTGATCTCGGCGATCAACTGCGAACAGGCCATGGCCCGGTCGCCGGCGCGAACCACCTCATAGGCGGCCGTGGCCGGTTCAGATGCGAGAATGGCGGTGGCGAGCAGGAAAATCATGGCGCGGCCCCTTGCTTGGGGCTTCGAACCTAGGCGCGAGGCGTCTGCCCGCCACGGGTTTGCGACAGGCCGGACATCAGACGCGACGGGATGGTCAGGCCGACGGCGGCGGCGGCGAGGCCGCGGCCTCGTCGATCAACCACTCGCGGAAAGCCGCCGTCACCGGCCGCGCCGCGGCGCTGGGCGCCACGAAATGGAAGCGGGCCGGCGTGCGCACGAAGCCGTAGGGCGCGACCAGCCGGCCCGAGGCGATGTCGCCGGCCACATAGATCCACGGCGAGACTCCGGCGCCCAGCCCGGCGACCGCCGCCTCCAGCATGTAGAACAGGTGTTCGTACTCGCGGTTCTCGAGGCCTTCGCCCACCCGCACGCCGGCATGGTCGGCCCATTCGCGCCAAGCCTGGCGATGGGGTCGGGTGTGCAGGCGCGGCGCGGCGTCCAGCCCGATCAGCCCCAGCGCAGGCGCCATCACCGGGCCATGGAAGTTGTCGAGGAAGGGCGTCGCCTCCAGGCCCTCGCCCAGAATGGTCTCGGCCAGCCGGATCGCGGCGTCGAACGGGTCCTTGCTGAAGTCCACCGGGCCGTAAGCCTCGGTCACCCGGATATTCAGACCCGGGTGGCGGGCATGGAACACCGGTAGTCGTGGGATCAGCCAGCGCATGGCCAGCGTCCCGACGCAGGAGACGTGCAGTTCCCGGTCGGCGGCCGAGCGCAGCGCCAGGAAGGCCCGTTCGACCCCGTCGAAGGCCACGCCCAGGCTCTCGGCCAACCGGGTCCCGGCCTCGGTCATCCGCAGGCTGTTGCGCGGCCCCGCCGTCAGCCGCACCCCGCACAGCCGCTCCAGGCTGCGCACCTGCCGGCTGATCGCCCCATGCGTGACGCAAAGCTCATCGGCGGCCAGGTTCATCCGCCCATGCCGCGCGAACGCCTCGAAGGCGCGCAGGGCGGTGAGCGGCGGCAGGTCTCGTTTCGGCATGTGACCTCAGATCACGACGTAGCGACGTTATACGGGTACGCCATGGCCGGCGAGTGCGGCTTACCGATCGTGCTCGCCAGGGCCCTGCAGGACCCGCAGCCAATCGGCCGGCGGGTCTTCCAGGCATGAGCGTGGAATGCCCTGGGTCGCCGCGACGTGCGCCCGCAGCGCCCACCAGTAACAATCCCAGACGAAGCTTAGGTCGTAGATCGCCCGGTCCAGAAGCCATTGAGCGATACTGCGCCCGCGGTGTTCGATGATTGGAAATTCGTCGGCCAGCATGGGTCCGCCCTCGTTCCGTGACTTCAGGATGAGTAAGTCGGCGTCACGCGGCAAACGACTAATGGGCTGACTATTCGTGAGTTGAGTTCACAGATACGGTCGGGTCGACGGCCCGCGCCGGCTCCCGCTACCCTCGGCGCAAGCAGGAGGGTCCTCATGAACCAGATCGAGACCATCGCCGGGCGCCTTGTCCTGGTCTGCGCATCCGACGGTCCGCCGTTGGCTTCCGGACGCGACGCAGCGACCTGATCGGCGATGCGTTGTCGCTCGGCGCCGAGTTGGTGGTGGTCCCGACCGCGCGGCTCTCCGCCGATTTCCTGCGCCTCTCCACCGGCCTGGCCGGCGAGGTGCTGCAGAAGTTCGTCAATTACCGCCTCACCCCGGTCATCCTCGGCGACATCTCCGTGGCGGTGGCGGCCAGCGATCCGCTGCGCGACTTCGTAAGGGAGTCCAATCGCGGCCGCTCGGTCTTGTTCGTCCCCGATCGCGACGCCCTGGAAGAACGACTCGCAGCGCGAACCTAGAACACCGTTCTTCGACCTGTGACCCCAGTCACAGCCGCCAGCGCCGGCCGGGCCTAGGAATGCAGTCACCGCAACACAGCGGTCCTTCCTCCCCTAGGAGCCAGCCATGCGTAGTCTGATTGTTACGACCCTCGCCGCTCTCGCCCTGTCGGGATTTGCGGCTCACGCCGAAGAAGCCACCATGCGTGTCCGCGTCGGCGACCTGAATGTCCACGAAGAGCCCGGCGCCCGCGCCGCTCTGCGTCGGATCAAGTACGCGGTGAACAACTTCTGCGGTCCGATCAACGGCTATCCCTTGGGCATCACCCGCGCCTCGAAGGAATGCCGTAAGGACATGACCGACAAGGCGGTCGCGAAGTTGGACGCCCCGATGGTCACCGCGCTCTATGCGCCGGCGACCGTCGCCTCCACCCAACTGGCCCGTCGCTGAGACCTCCCAGGCGGACCGTTGTTCAAGCTGTGATAGCCTCCGCGTTCCTGCGCGGAGGCTTTCGCATGTCCGAACCGGCCGCAGAGGCTGTGCTGGCGGCGCTCGCCCGGAGCGCGGTGCTGGCGCGCCTGTCGCCGCGCGGTCGCGAGCGGCTGGCCGCCTCCGGCGCCTGGCAAGAGCTCAGCCCCGGCCAGATGCTGTTCCGCTCCGGCGATCCGGGCGACGCGGTCTTCGTGATCGTCGAGGGCGAGGTCGAGGTCCGCAACTCCACCCCCGGCGGCCGCGACATCCGCCTGGTCGCGCTGGGCCCCGGCGACCTGGTCGGCGAGATGGCCGTCCTCGACGGCGGGCTGCGCTCGGCCGACGTCGCCGCCACCCGCCGCTCGCGGCTCTGGCGCATTGCCCGCGCCGCCCTGCTGGACGCCCTGGAGACCGAGCCGAAGGCCGCCGTCGCCCTGGTGGTCGAACTTAGCGCCCGCCTGCGCGCGGCCGACGCCGACATCGGCGACAAGGCGGTGCTCGACCTCGCCGGCCACCTCGCCCGCCTGCTGCTGGCGCAAGCCAGCGCCTCCGGCCTGGTGCCGCTGACCCAGACCGAAATCGGCCGCCGCCTCGGCTTCTCGCGCGAGAAGGTGAACCGCCGGCTGAACGCCTGGGCGCAGGAAGGCCTGGTCGAGCTGACCGCCGCCGGGGTCCGGGTTCTCAGCCCCGAGCGGCTGCAGGGCGTGATCGCCCGCCGGCTGAAGGGTTAGGGCTCGCCCTAATAGAGCAACCCTCTTGAGCGCGGTACGGTAGTGCAGCTCGACGCCGCGCGGCGTTCGCGAGGCGCCGCTTCTGCTGAAGAGAAGGGACGACCTATGCCTGCGCTTGAATCTGTCATGTCGGATCTCAATGTGGCGTTTAGCCGGGATCGCATCCAAGCCCTCGCCGCCCGGGCCGCCGACTTCGCCCCCGGCTCCGACCCGATCAAGGCCGGCCACCTGACCGAAGAAGGCACGGTCCTGCACCGGGCCCTGGAGGGCTACATCCGCGAACTGCCCGGCGCCTTCCACGTCGTCGTCCGCAGCCTGATGCACTATGCGCTGACCGCCGATCCGCCCATTCCGATCACCTTCGCCTGGGCGCCCGGCTACGACTTCGAGCTCACCGTCTGGCACGTCCCCGACGCCCCGACCACGCGCGGCGGCATCACAGTCCTGGCCAAGAGCCGCTATCCGGGCGACCGCCACCCCCTGGCCAAATAGCCCTCCTCACGGCGGCGGCGACAGGCCGTCGTCATCGCGGAAGGCGAGCCGGATCCCCTCCCGCAGATGGCGCTCGTCCTCGGGCCGGGCGTAGGTCACCAGCATCGGCGCGGTCGTCCGCGCTCGCTCGCGCAGGGCCGGAGGATAGGCGCGCCTCGCCTCCTCGAACCGACCCAGTCTGGCCAGGCTGGCGGCGAGAATTGAAGCCGCCCTGGCGTCCTTCAGGCGCACCGCCGCCTGCGCCTGAGCGGCGGCCTCCTCATAGTTGCGTCCCTGATAGTGGGCCAAGGCCAGCAGCTGCAGCATGGGTCCCAGCTGCGGGTCATAGGGGCTGCGTCTCAGGCTCCGCTCGATCGGCTCGACCGCCTCGTCCGGCCGCCCCATGTAGATCAGCACCTGGCCAAGCCGGAAGTGGCCGAATGCGAAGTTGGGATTGAGCGCCAGCGCCCGCCGCGCTTGATCGTGCGCCTCCCCGTGCCGGCCCAGATAAAGCGCCGCCCCGGCCAGGGCGAAGTAGCCATAGGCGTCGCGCGCATCCAGCGCCACCGCGTGACGCGCCGCCTCCCAGGCCTCTTCCAGATCGGCCACCGGCTGATGCGACCAGCCGTAGATCGCCCCGCCGTAGAGCATCCGCGCCAGGCCGACATAGCCGAGCGCCAGCTCCGGATCGCGGTCGATCGCCTGGCGGAACAGGCCGATGGACAGGCGATAGTCGTCCATGGTCATCCGGTTGAAGTGCCACATGCCGCGCTGGAAGCAGTCGAGCGCGGTCAGATCACCCAGGCTCTTGCGGGCGCTGCGCGCGCCCTCGGTGTGCAGCATGGCCGGCTCGATCGCGGCCACGACATGCTCGGTGATTTCGTCCTGCAGGGTGAACAGGTCGACCAGTTCGCCGTTCAGGCTGTCGGCCCAGAGCTGCGATGCGCTCGCCGCCTCGATCAGCCGCACATTGGCCCGCACCCGGGTTCCCGACTTGCGGACGCTGCCTTCCAGCACATAGCGCACGCCCAGCTCGCGGCCGACCTGGCGGGCGTCCACCACCCGGTCCTTGTAGGTGAAGCTGGTATTCCGATCGATCACGAAGAACCACCGCCAGCGCGACAGCGCCGTCACCACGTCCTCGGTCACCGCGTCGGCGAAGTAGTCGTCCTCGCCGCTCAGGTTCTGGAACGGCAGCACCACGATCGAGGGCTTGTCCGGCAACGCCAGTGGCGTGGCGCTCGACGTGGCGTCGGCGCCGAGCAGCACCCGGAACGCCCGGACCGGGCGGGTCATGTTCTTCAGCGGCTGCTCACCCAGGTCGTCGAAGCCGACGTCGACCCGGCCCTGGGTGTCCTCCTGCACCCGGGCCGAGACCCAGATCCCGCCCGGTTCGGCCAGGCCCTCGAGGCGCGCGGCCACATTGACCCCGTCGCCAAGGATGTCGTCGTCCTTCACCACCACGTCGGCGGCGTTGATCCCCACCCGGAACAGGATCTGTTCGTGATCGGCCAGGCCACCGTTGCGCGCGACCATGCCGCGCTGAATCTCGACGGCGCAGTTGAGGGCGTCGACCACGCTGCCGAACGCCGCCAGCAGCCCGTCGCCGGCGGTCTTGATGATCCGGCCGCGGCGGGTCTCCACCGCCGGCGCGACCAATTCGCTGAGATGCTGGGCGAAGCGGGTCAGGGTCGCCTCCTCGTCGGCGGCGACCAGCCGACTATAGCCGACGACGTCGGCAGCGAGGATCGCAGTGAGCCGACGCTCCATCTGCCCAACCAAGCCCAATCTCCTTTAGGCCCGCCCCGGCGCTGGGGACTATACCAGACGAACCGCGCACTCCCTCGCCAACCGGAAGTTGTTGCTGCAATTCAAGGTCTTGAACGGGCGGAAACGCCGTCGGAAATGCCCGCCTATCGACCAATCACGCCATCTGCTCGACCAGGGAGGACGCAATCCCCGCGCGCATGAGCTAATCTGCGCCCGATTGCGCGAAGAGATCTGATGTTCAAGACCAAAGAAACCCGGCAGGCGGCTTGGCTCACGTTCGGCGTCTGGCTGATGTCGGCGTTCTTCTTCACCGCGACCACGACCATCAGCGGCATGGCGATGACCGTGCCGCTGTTCATGACCCTGGTGGCCTTCGACTCGCTCGGCGTGGCGCTCTCGGTGTTGCTGTTCATGGTCGCCATGCGCATGCGCCGCCGCACCAACGCGGTGCGGTTCGGCGCGGTCGCCGGCGTCGCCATCGTCGCCTCTGTCGCCCTGTCGTTCGGCGACGTCGTCATCATGGACGTGTTCCGCACGATCTTCGAACCGGACGCGGCCGAGCCGACCCGCAGCGTCGCCATGCGCACCCTGCTCAACACCCCGGCCTTCGTCTGGATCTTCGGGACTCTCAGCGCGCTCTACCTGACTCTCCAGGCCAACTGGACTGTCCGCGAGCAGGAGCGCCAGCTCGCCGATGCGCGCACCGCCGCCAGCGAGGCCAACGCCGCCGCCAGCGCCGCGCGCCTGGCGGCCCTGCGCTACCAGCTCAACCCGCACTTCCTGTTCAACACCCTCAACGCCGTCTCCGCCGCCGTCATCACCGGCCGCAAGGACGAAGCCGAGAGCATGCTCTCCAAGCTGGCCGACTTCCTGCGCGTCACCCTGGTGGCTGACCCGGAAGCGATGATCCAGCTGGAGGACGAGATGGCCACCCTCCAGGCCTATCTGGAGATCGAGAACGTCCGCTTCCGCGAGCGCCTGGCCCTGGAATTCATCTGCCCCGACGAATTGCGCAGCGCCGTGGTCCCCAGCTTCCTGCTGCAGCCGCTGGTCGAGAACGCCATCAAGTACGGGGTGTCCCCGACCAGCTCGACCGTGACCATCCGGCTGGAGGCCACCCGCGACGGCGACGACCTGGTGGTGCTGGTGCAGGACGATGGCGACAACGCCGCCGCCGCCGACGCGCGTCCGGGGGCCGGCGTTGGGCTGAAAAATGTGCGGATGCGGCTTGAGACCCTGTTCGGGGCCCGCGGCGTACTGCAGGCCACCCCGCTGGCCCGCGGCTTCCTGGCCATGGTGCGGATGCCGCTGCAGACCTCCGCCACCGTGGCGCCGTTCCGCCGGAGGGTCGCGGCATGATGCGCGTGCTGCTGGTCGACGACGAGCCCGCCGCCCTCGAGCGTCTGAGCGCCCTCTTGACCCAGGTGCCCGACATCGAGGTGGTGGGTAGCGCCCGCAACGGCCGCGAAGCCGCCGAGGCGGTCGAAGCCCTGAAGCCCGATCTGGTGCTGCTCGACATCCAGATGCCCGAGCGCAGCGGCTTGGCCGTCGCCGCCGCCCTGCCGATGGAAGACCGCCCCGAGATCGTCTTCGTCACCGCCTTCGAACTCTACGCCGCCGACGCCTTCGAGGTTGAGGCCGCCGACTACCTGCTCAAGCCCGTCCGCTTCGACCGCCTGCGCCAGGCGATCGAGCGGGCCCGCCGCCGCCAGGCCCTGCGCGCCGCCGCCGCCCGCGCCGAGGACGCCCAGGCGTCTCCCGCCGACGAGGATCCGGACGGTTTCTGGGTGCAGGTCCGCACCGGCTACGTGCGCGTGCCGCTGACCGAGATCGACTGGATCGAGGCGGCCAAGGACTACGTCCTGCTGCACACCCCGACCCGCAGTCACATCCACCGGGCGACCATGAACGCGCTGGAGCGCAAGCTGCCGCCGAGCGAGCTGGTCCGCGTCCACCGCTCGGCCTTCGTACGGCCGGCCCGCGTCAAGGAGGTCAAGCGCCTCGGCAAGGGGCTGATCTCGCTGGTGCTCGACGACGGGGTCAACGTCGCGGTCGGGCCGTCCTATGTGAACGCCGTCAGCGAGCGCCTGTCCCTCTACCAGGACTGACATAGCGCCCTACCCGACCGGACTGCTCCGCAGGATTTTCGCCATCGCCTTCCCCTTGGCGAGTTCGTCGACCAGTTTGTCCAGGTAACGGATTTCGCGCATCGTGGGCTCTTCGATGTTCTCCACCCGGACGCCGCAGACCACCCCCGTGACCAGCGATCGCGCCGGGTTCATCTGAGGCGCCTGCGCAAAGAAGTCCTCGAAATTGACCTTGTCGCTTAGCTGCTGGTCCAGCGACTGCGGGTTATGCCCGGTCAGCCAACAGATGATCTCGTCGACCTCGGCCTTTGACCGCCCCTTCTTCTCCGCCTTGGCGACATAGTGCGGATAGACGCTCGCGACGCTGACTGAGTAGATTCGATGCTTCGCCATGCGTCCCTCCGGGCGTTCCCGAGCTTGTCCGACCCAGGATAGCTGGTCGTCCGCCGATGCGCCGCCGTTATCGTCCGAGGGTGTAGCGAGCGCTGAGGCTGGTGCTGAAATAGTCCGGCGAGCCCAGGCCTGCGACGATCGGGCTGTCGGCCGCCTCGCCCGTCACGCGCCGGTAGGAGCCGACGGCCTCGAGGCTCCAGCGGGGGTTCAGCCGGTACTCGGCGCTCAAAATCACGCCGGGCGACCACGAGGCGCCCGAGGGCGAGAAGGGTTGGATGCCGAGCGGACTGCGGGAGGCTTCCAACGGCGTGACGGCGAAATATTTGCGGGTGAACGACTCGTCCCCCCACCCGAGGCGCGGTCCGGCCGTCAACGCCCAGCGGTCGGTATGGACGATGGCGTCGGCGCCGAAATCGCCCACCCAGCTATCGTGACCCCCGAAGCCATGCCGCGCCTCGGCGCGCAGCCGCAGCCAGTCTGCGGGCCACCAGTTGACGAAGACGCCGGCCTCGACGGCGCCGTCGATCTTCTCGAATCCGCGAAGGTCGTCGTCGTCGCCGCGCGACGAGCGCCAGCGGCCGGCGAGGCCTGCGGTCAGCGGGCCTTTGCCGACCAGGCCAAGGCTGATTCCGTCGTCCGGAGCCCCGAAGGGAGCTGGCTCCGCGTCGCGCCGGGACACAACCACCGCGCCGCTGAACCAGGCCCGATAGTCGTCCGATCCGAGGTAGTCTGGCGCATAGCGCGCTCCGGCGCGGACGCTGTCGAGCGTCCAGCCGAACAGCGTTGGGGCAGGAATCTCCTGCGCCGCAGCGGCTGACGCCGACACGATTGCGATGATGAAAGGCAGACCCGCTGTGGTCGCCGCCCTGGTCCGGCGGCGAACAACGCGGCGAGCTTCCGCGAGCTCTCGAACGCTAGCCAATGCGCACCCCCTTCAGCCCACAGCTAACGGGGGAACGCACAACGCAACGTTCGGTTGCTCGCGCCTCCATCGCCCGGCCGCGGCGGCGCGAGCGGATCGCCCCGCCGAATAAGCCAAAGCCGGCGACCAAACACGACGCACGGTCGACTAGGACCTCGTGGTTTTAACCAGCGGTTTTATGTGAGACGCCTGTCGGGAACGGGCGCGCTGGCCCGTCCTTAGGAACAACGAGGCCCCAATGCTCTACGCCATCCTCTGCTACAACGACGAAGCGATCACCTCGGCCTGGACCAAGGAAGAGGACGACGCCGTCATGGCCAGGCTCGACGTGGTCCACCAGCGGGTCACCGCCGACGGCAAGCTCGGCCCGGCCATCCGTCTGCTGCCCACCACCTCGGCGACCACTCTGCGCAAGGCCCAGAACCTGGTGGTCGACGGCCCCTACGCCGAGACCAAGGAACAGCTGCTGGGCTTCTACATCGTCGATGTCGAAAATCTTGAGGACGGCCTGCAGATCGCCCGCGACTTGGCCAAGGCCAATCCCGGCGGCGCCTACGAGCTGCGGCCCATCGGCCTCTACATTCCCGGAAACGAGCTGAAGTGACAGAAGACCCCGCCTGGATCGACGCAGCCCTCAGCTCGGCCCGTCCGCAAGCGGTCAGCGCCCTCCTGCGCTACTTCCGCGACCTGGACCTGGCCGAGGAGGCGTTTCAGGACGCCTGCCTGCGCGCGCTGAAGTCCTGGCCCGAGAAAGGACCGCCACGCGATCCGGCCGCCTGGCTGATCCTGGTCGGACGCAACAGCGGCATCGACTCCGTCCGCCGCCGCGCGCGCCTGGAAGCCCTGCCCTCGGAGGAAAAGCTCTCCGATCTCGACGACGTCGAGGCGCCGCTGGCCGAGCGGCTCGACGGGTCCGACTATCGCGACGACATCCTGCGGCTGCTGTTCATCTGCTGCCATCCGGACCTGCCGGCCGTGCAGCAGGTGGCCGTCGCCCTGCGGATCGTCAGCGGCCTCAGCGTCAGGCAGATCGCCCGCGCCTTCCTGGTCGGCGAGGCGGCGATGGAGCAACGGATCACCCGCGCCAAGGCCCGCGTCGCGGGCGCCAAGGTGCCCTTCGAGGCTCCTGGCCCGGGCGAACGCGCCGAGCGGCTCGCCGACGTCGCCGCGGTCATCTACCTGATGTTCAACGAGGGCTATTCCTCGACCGTGGCCGAGGCCGACGCCAAGGCGCCGTTCGCCGAGGAGGCCATCCGCCTGGCCCGGCTGCTGCTGCGGCTGTTCCCGACCGAGCCGGAGATCATGGGTCTCACCGCCCTGATGCTGCTGCAGCACTCGCGCGCCGCCGCCCGCTTCGACGAGAATGGCCAGATCGTGCTGCTCGACGACCAGGACCGCGGCCGCTGGAACCGCCCGATGATCGCCGAGGGTCTGGCGCTCATCGACAAGGCCCTGCGCCACGCTGCGCCCGGCGCCTATCAGGTCCAGGCCGCCATCGCCGCCCTGCACGCTCGCGCCGCGCGGGCTCAGGACACCGACTGGCCGCAGATCGACCGGCTCTACGGCGCCCTCGAACTGATGACCCCCTCGCCGGTGATCACCCTCAACCGCTCGGTCGCGGTCTCCAAGACCCAGGGGGCGCAGGCGGCGCTGGCCATGATCGAGCCCCTGGCCGAGCAGCTCTCCGGCTACTTCTATTACTACGGCGCCAAGGGCAATTTCCTGATGCAGCTCGGCCGCAACCGCGAGGCGCGCGTCGCCTTCGACCAGGCCATCGCCCTTGCCAACAGCGCCCCGGAGGCCGCCCATATCCGCATGCATCTGGACAACCTGTCCAAGGACACTGAGGCGGGCTGAGCGGCGCTCCGCATTTTTCTTCCACGCGCCTGTCGATTTGAGCCGGCCTGGTTCGTCCTGGTTTCAAGCGCCCCGCATCGGGCCCAAGCTTTAGGAGGACGCATCATGACCAACACCGCCACGATGGACACCGCCGCCGAGATGTCCGGCGCCATCACCACCCCCAACTCGGGCGTGATCCCCCACCTCAACGTCGACGGCGCCAGCGACGCCTCGGCCTTCTACCAGAAGGCGTTCGGCGCCCAGGAGCTGATGCGGCTCCCGGCTGAGGACGGCAAGCGGCTGATGCACTGCGCCCTGCTGATCAACGGCGGCAGCCTGTTCATCTGCGACTGCTTCCCGGAGATGGGCGAAGGCTTCGCGCACGAGCCCTCCAACTCATTCACCATGCACCTGCAGGTCGATGACGCCGACGCCTGGTTCCAGCGCGCGGTCGCCGCCGGCGCCGAGGTGCTCTCCCCGCTCGAGAACATGTTCTGGGGCGATCGCTACGGCCGCCTGCGCGACCCCTACGGCGTCTGCTGGTCGATCGGTCAGACTGTCAAACCGGCCTGATCTGGGCGCGCGAAGGGGAACTGCACATGACGACGATTACCGACACCGCTCCGCCCGCCGCCGCCTCCAAAGCCATGCTCTGGGCCGGCCGCATCCTCACCGCCCTGGCGGTCCTGTTCATGCTCTTCGACATCTCGATCAAGCTGATCGACTTGCAGATCGTGCGCGACACCCTGATCCAGCTTGGCTACCCGCCAGAGCTCGGCCCGACCATCGGCGCCATCGAGCTGATCTGCCTGCTGCTCTACCTCTACCCGCGGACCGCTGTGCTGGGCGCGGTGCTGTTCACCGGCGTGATGGGCGGGGCGATCGCCACTCATCTGCGGATCGGCGACCCGCTGGTCAGCCACACCCTGTTCGGCGTCTATCTGGGCGCCGCGCTGTGGGGCGGCCTGTGGCTGCGCAGCCCCCGTCTGCGCGCGATCTTCCCCTTCAGCCGGAGCGCTTCATGACCGCAAAGATCGACGCCTATCTCGCCGGCCTGCCGGACTGGCAGGCCGAGGCCGCCACAACCGTCCGCGCCGCCGCCCGGTCGGCGGGCCTGGACGAGGACTTCAAGTGGGGCCATCCCATGTGGTCCTCGCCCGACGGCGCGGTCTGCCTGGTCAAGGGCTTCAAGACCCACATGACCCTGGCCTTCTGGCGCGGCGCGCAGATGGTTGAGCTGGACAGCCGCCTGGAGCCCAGCGGCGGCTTCAAGATGGCCTCCATCAAGCTGACCGGGCCCGGCCAGATCGAGACCGACGAGGTCGCCCCCCTCATAGAAGCGGCCGCCGCGCTCAACGCCGAGCACGGCGACCCTCTGAAGATGAAGGCCTAGGGCTGGGGCCTAGAATTCGGTCCAGCCCTCGGCGTCCTGGTCGTACTGCAGCTTGCGCGCGGCCCCGCCGGAGGCGGCGACCCGCAGTTGCGGCCGGCCCGGCTTCTGCGCCGCGGGCCTCGTCCTGGCCCCGCCGCGCTCGTCCAGCACGAACTGGGTCATCAGGTGGTCCAACTCCCCGGCCTTCTGCGCCAGGGCGTGGCTCGCCGCCGTCGACTCCTCGACCATGGCGGCGTTCTGCTGGGTCATCTGGTCCATCTCGTTGATGGTCGTGTTCACCTGAGCCAGGCTCACCGCCTGCTCCTGGGCGCTGGCGGCGATCTCGCTGACCAGGTCCGTGATCTTGGCGACCTCGCCGACGATGCGCTGCAGCGCCTGGCCGGTGCGTCCGACCAGCTCGACGCCGGAGCCGACCTGGGCAGTCGAGGCCGAGATCAGCGCCTTGATCTCCTTGGCCGCTTCGGCCGAGCGTTGGGCCAAGGCCCGGACCTCGGAGGCGACGACTGCGAAGCCCTTGCCGGCGTCGCCCGCGCGGGCCGCTTCGACGCCCGCGTTCAAGGCCAGCAGGTTGGTCTGGAAGGCGATCTCGTCGATCACGCCGACGATCTGGCTGATCTGGGTGGCCGAGGCCTCGATCTTGCCCATGGCGCTGATCGCGTCGGACACCACCACGCCGGAGGCTTCGGCGTCGCCGCGTGCGGCGTTCACGACGCCCTGGGTCTCCCGCGCGCCTTCGGCGGTCTTCTTCACCGTGGTGGTGATCTGGTCGAGCGCCGCGGCGGTCTCTTCCAGATTGGCGGCCTGGCGCTCGGTGCGGCGCGACAGGTCGTCGGCGGCCGAGCTGATTTCGTCGGTCCCCGACTGAATGCCGCCGGCGGCTCCGGCGACGTTGGACATGACGTTGTGCAGCCGGTCCATCGCCGCGTTGAAGTCGGCCTGCAGCCGCGCGTATTCCGCGGGGAAGTGGCCCTCGATGCGATAGGTCAGGTCCCCGGACGCCAGCTTCGACAACGCCGCGGCGGTGCCTTCGACGGCGACCACCTGCTCCTCGCGCGCGGCGCGGCGCTCGGCGTCGCGCTTCTGATGCTCAAGCTCGGTGGCCGTGATGTCGGTGGCGAACTTGATCACCTTGTAGAGCCGGCCGGACTTGTCGAAGACCGGGTTGTAGGTCGCCTGCAGCCAGATCTCGCGACCGCCCTTGGCCACCCGGTGGAACTTGTCGGAGAGGAATTCGCCGCGGTTCAGCGCCCGCCAGAAGTCCCGGTATTCGTCGCTGGCGCCGTATTGCGCCGTCACGAACAGGCTGTGCTTGCGCCCGATGACCTCGCCCGGCGCATAGCCCATGGCCGCGAAGAAGTTTTCGTTGGCGCGGATGACGGTGCCATCGAGTTCGAACTCGATCACGGCCTGCGACTTGTGGATCGCCGCCAAGATCGCTTCCAACTCTGCGACCTGCACGTCTGCGGCTTCTCGAGCCTTGCTCTTCTTGAAAATCATGTTCGCTGCCCCCCAGCGGACGGCCGCTTATGCGCGACCTTGATGCAAGCGAAAGGCTGCGACCGATGAGGTAAACGAAACCGTAATCCCGACCTCACGACTGACTGGAAGGCAGTAACCTCTACTCAATCAGGGTGCGACATTTCGCTGCGCATTGGCATTCATCAGGTCGGAGCTTCTGTTGGAGCCCGCCATCAAGGCCGACACTGCGCGCTTCCCCTGAGGAACATCCACGATCAATTGTACGAATATTACGGAGATTCCGCACAAGACCTCTCCACGCCCGAGCACAGCCGCGGTCGCCCACGGCACAGCCGATGCCGGAACGCCGGGCAATATTGAATACGGGCCCAGGACTTGGTCGACGCCTTGCTTGACACTTCCTGCGGCGTTCTGCGCTAGTTTCGGACTTGATATCCATTTCAGACACACAGCCAGTGACCGCCCAGGAATTGCCGGCTCCGGAGATCGCCGCACAGCTCGGCGAGCGAGCCTGGGACAGCATCGCCCTCGCGGGCCTGCCGCAGGACGACGTCGCGCTCAGAACCACGCTCGACCTGATGTTATCCTCGCGCCATCCCATGTGCCTGGGCTGGGGGCCCGAGCTCACCTTCTTCTACAACGACGCCTACGCGCCCTTCCTGGGGGCGCGGCATCCGGGCGCGATGGGTCGGCCGATGGCCGAGGTGTGGTCCGATGTCTGGCCGGACATCCAGCCGCTGGTCGTTCAGGCCCTCTCCGGCGAAGCCACCTGGGCCGAAGACATGCCGCTGGTGATGACCCGCAACGGTTATCCCGAGCAGACCTGGTGGAGCTTCTCCTACAGCCCGGTGCGCAATGACGAAGACGAGATCGTCGGCGTGCTCGACGTCTGCAGCGACTCCACCAGCAAGGTGCTGTCGCAGCGGCGCAAGTCGTTCCTGCTGGCCTTCAACGACAGCATCCGCAGCCTCGCCGATCCGGTGGAGATCACCAACGCCGCCGCCCAGATCCTGGGCGAGCACCTGAAGATCAGCCGAGCCGGCTATGGCCAGATCGACGAGGCGGTCGAGCACGTCCGCATCGACCTGGACTGGACCAACGGCGACGTCCCCACCCTCGGGGGCCAGACCCGCCGGCTCGACAACTTCGGCCCGAACATCGCCGAGGCCCTGCGTCGGGGCCAGCTGCTGCGGGTCGAGGACGTGCTGCACGACCCCCGCTCGGCCGACTTCGTCCGCGAAAGCGCGGTCGTCGCCCGGGCGGCCCTGGTGGTGCCGCTGATCCGCGCCGGCAGGCTGCGCTCGGTCTTCTACCTGCACGACCTTCTGCCCCGCCGCTGGACCGACGAAGAGGCCACCCTCGCCCTCGATGTCGCCTCCCGCACCTGGGAAGCCGTCGAGCGCGCCCGCGCCGAGGCGGAGCTGCGCGCCTTCGCCCAGACCCTGGAGACCCGCGTCGCCGAACGCACCCAGCAGCTGATGGAAGCCGAGGCCGCCCTTCGCCAGAGCCAGAAGCTGGACGCGATGGGCCAGATCACCGGCGGCGTCGCCCACGACTTCAACAATCTGCTCACCCCGATCCTCGGAGCACTCGACATCCTGCACCGGCGGGACCTGCCCGAACGCGAGCTGCGGCTCGTCGAGAACGCAATGGCCTCGGCCGACCGGGCCTCGGCCCTGGTCCAGCGGCTTCTGGCCTTCGCTCGCCAGCAACCGCTGAAGACCGAGCCGGTCGACGTCCTGAAGCTGGCGGAGGAGTTGCAGTCCCTGCTGACCAGCATCGTCGGTTCGCAGCTGCGCCTGCGGACGATCGGAACGCCTGGCCTGCCGCTCGCGCTCGCCGATCCGCACCAGCTGGAAATGGCGCTGGTCAATCTCTGCGTGAACGCCCGCGACGCCATGGGCGGGGACGGCGACCTGACGATCGAGGTCGCCGAAGAGAGCGTCGCCAAGGCCCGCGACCTCGCGCCTGGCCGCTACATCCGCCTCTCGGTCAAGGACACCGGTTGCGGGATGGACGCCAGCACGATCGCCCAGGCCGTGGAACCGTTCTTCACCACCAAGGGCGTCGGCAAGGGCACGGGTCTGGGCCTTTCCATGGCCCATGGCCTGGCGTCCCAGCTAGGCGGCGCGCTGCGCATCGAAAGCGTCGTCGGCCAGGGCACGACGGTTTCCATCTGGCTGCCGACGGTGGGCGACTGAAGCCCTTCCCCTCGCCGCCACGGCGTGCGTAACCTCGTCGGAACAACAAGTCCCCCGGGGGAGGGAACCTAGACTATGGCCGCGACCCACGCCGGCGCCGACGCGCCCGCACGCAAGCCGCTCTTCTCGGAGAGCTACAAACAGTCGGTCCTCTGGCTGCTGGTCCTGGCCTACACCTTCAACTTCATCGATAGGACGATCATCTCGACCATCGGTCAGGCGATCAAAGTCGATCTGAAGCTCACCGACACCCAGCTTGGCCTGCTCGGCGGCCTGGCCTTCGCCCTGCTCTACACGACGCTCGGCATCCCCATCGCCCGCCTGGCCGAGCGCCATAGCCGGGTGAACATCATCACCATCGCCATCGTCATATGGTCGGGCTTCACCGCGCTCTGCGGCATGGCCGGCAGCTTCTTCCAGCTGATGCTGTTCCGGGTCGGCGTCGGGGTCGGCGAGGCCGGCCTTTCACCGCCCGCCCACAGCCTGATCTCCGACTATTTCGAGCCGCAGAAACGCGCCTCGGCCCTGTCGATCTATTCGTTCGGCATTCCGCTCGGCACCATGTTCGGGGCCGTGGCCGGCGGCTGGATCGCCCAGAACCTAGACTGGCGCATGGCCTTCATGATGGTCGGCCTGCCGGGCGTCATCGTCGCCGTCCTGCTCAAGGTCTTCGTCAAGGAGCCGCCGCGCGGCTACTCCGACCGCCTGGTTGCCGATCAGGCCGCCGACCTGCCGGTGCTGGAGGGCGATGAGACCGCCCCGCCGGTGCACGCCAAGCCGCCGTCGATCCTGGCGGTCGCCAAGCGCATCTTCGGCAAGTGGGGCTTCTTCCACATGGTCGCCGGCATCACCATGGCCTCGTTCGCCGGCTACGGCACCGGCCAGTACTCGGCGCCCTACTTCATCCGCATGTTCGGTCTGGACCTCGCCACGGTGGGGCTGATCTTCGGCGTGGTCGGCGGGATCGCGGCCGGCATCGGCACGCTGCTGGGCGGCTTCCTCACCGACTGGGCCGCCAAGCGCTCAGGGCGCTGGTACGCCCTGGTCCCGGCCTTCGGCCTGCTGATCGCCTGCCCGCTCTACATCCTCGTCTACACTCGCGACGACTGGAAGCTGGCCGCCGGCCTGCTGCTGATCCCCGGCATCTTCCACTACACCTACCTCGGCCCGACCTTCGGGGTGATCCAGAACGCCGTCAGCCTGCGCATGCGCGCCACCGCCACGGCCCTGCTGTTCTTCGTGCTCAACCTGATCGCCCTGGGCTTTGGTCCTCCGTTCTGCGGCTGGGTGATCGACACGCTCAGCCAGGCCCAGTTCGCCGCCAAGGACCTCGGACCGTTCTTCGACATGTGCCCCGGCGGCGTCGGCAAGGAAGGGGCCGGCGCAGCGATCGACGCGGCCTGCAAGGCCGCGGTCGCCCAGGGCACCCGCGAAGGCATCGTCTGGAACCTGCTGATCTACGCCTGGGCCGGCATCCACTACCTGCTGGCCGCCATCACCCTGCCCAAGGACATGGCCGAAGCCCTGCGCCTCACCGAAGCCGAGGCGACCGCCGCGGCGTGACCGCTCCATGGCGATCGGCGGGCGAGCCTGCCGATCGCCAAGCTCTGGCGCGCCGACCATGCTTGCGCTTAGGCTGGGCGTCGCATGAATCTCAGCCCGCTTCCGCTCACCACCGTCGTCGGCGCCTTTCTCCTGGCGTTCCCGGCCCTGTTCTCGATCGTCAACCCGGTCGGGGCGGCGCTCACCTTCCATCAGGTGACCGAGGGACGGCCCGACCGCCATGAGCTGGCCTGGCGCATCGCCGGCTACGCCCTGCTGATCCTGCTCGGCTCGCTGCTGCTGGGCAGCTACATCCTCGGCTTCTTCGGGGTCAGCCTGGGCGCCCTGCGGGTGGCCGGCGGCCTGGTGGTGGCGATCCGGGCCTGGAGCCTGCTGATGGATCCGGAGGTGCAGGAGGACCGCAAGGCCAACGCCGCGGCCCCGGCCGAGAAGGGCGCGCACGACGACGTCGCCTTCTTCCCGCTGACCATGCCCTTCACCACCGGCCCCGGCGCGATCTCGGTGGCCATCGCGCTGGCCTCGCAGCGCCCGTCCGACGGCCAGGGCGTCGTGCCGTTCTTCATCGGGGTCAGCATCGCTGCGGTCCTGGTCGCCCTGATGGTCGGGATTTCCTATCGCTGGTCGGGCGTCGTGCTGTCGCTGCTGGGCCGTTCCGGCGCGCGGGTGCTCTCGCGCCTGGTCGCCTTCCTGCTGCTCTGCGTCGGCGTGCAGATCATCTCCAGCGGCCTGGAAAGCCTTGTTCCGACCTATCTTAAGGCCGCGAACTAGCCCGCCCGACATTGCGATTTTCGGCCTTCGGGGCTAACACCCGCCCGAAGGAGCCCCGCCATGATCCCCCGTTACGCCCGCCCGGAAGCCGCCAAGATCTGGGACCCGCAGACGCGGTTTAAGATCATGTTCGAGATCGAGGCCCACGCCGCCGACAAGATGGCCGAGCTCGGCGTGATCCCGAAGCTCGCCGCCCAGACCATCTGGGAGAAGGGCCGCGACGCGATCTTCGACGTCGAACGCATCGACGCCATCGAGCGCGAAGTGAAACACGACGTCATCGCCTTCCTGACCCACGTCACCGAGATCGTCGGCCCGGAAGCCCGCTTCCTGCACCAGGGCATGACCTCCTCGGACGTCAACGACACCGCTCTGGCCGTCCAGCTCAGCCGCGCCACCGACCTGCTGATCGAGGACGTCGACCTGGTCCTGGCCGCGCTGCAGAAGCGCGCCTTCGAGTTCAAGCTGACCCCCACCGTCGGCCGCAGCCACGGCATCCACGCTGAGCCGACCACCTTCGGCCTCAAGCTCGCCGGCCACTACGCCGAGTTCCAGCGCGCCAAGGAGCGCCTGGCCATGGCCAAGTTCGAGATCGCCACCTGCGCGATCTCCGGGGCGGTCGGCACCTTCGCCAACGTCGCCCCCGAGGTCGAAGCCCACGTGGCCGAGAAGATGGGCCTGGCCGTCGAGCCGGTCTCGACCCAGGTGATCCCGCGCGACCGCCACGCCGCCTACTTCGCCGCACTCGGCGTGGTCGCCAGCTCGGTCGAGCGCCTGGCCGTCGAGATCCGCCACCTGCAGCGCACCGAAGTGCTTGAAGCCGAAGAGTTCTTCGAGGTCGGCCAGAAGGGCTCGTCGGCCATGCCGCACAAGCGCAACCCGATCCTGACCGAGAACCTCACCGGCCTCGCCCGCCTGGTCCGCTCGGCCGTGGTGCCGGCGATGGAGAACGTCGCCCTCTGGCACGAGCGCGACATCAGCCACTCCTCGGTCGAGCGCGGCATCGCCCCGGACAGCACCATCCACCTCGACTTCGCCCTGCGCCGCCTGGCCAATGTCGTCGACCGCCTGCTGATCTATCCGGCCAACATGCTGAAGAACCTCGACCGCCTCGGCGGCCTGGTCCACTCCCAGCGCGTGCTGCTGGCCCTGACCCAGAAGGACATTTCGCGCGAAGGCGCCTACGCCGCGGTCCAGCGCAACGCCATGAAGGTCTGGCGCGGCGAGGGCAATTTCCTCGACTTCCTGAAGGCCGATCCCGAGGTGGTTCTGTCGGACGCCGAACTCGAGGAACTGTTCGACCTCGGCTATCACTTCAAGAACGTCGACACCGTCTTCGCCCGCGTGTTCGGCGAGGCGGCGATGGCCAAGGCGGCCGAGTAAGTTCCAAGCTGGAACGAGAAATAATCTCAAAGGCTTAGCTGGAACCGCCCGTGGGAGCCTCCGTTCACACCGCCTGAACGGAGGACCACATGCCTAGCAATAGCGAGATCGAAGCCAAGTTCTGGAAGGCCCTGAAGTCGGACATGACCCTGATGCTGGGTCTGTCCGGCGTCGAGGAGGGCCTGGCCCAGCCGATGACCGCCCAGCTGGACGAGGATCGCCCCGGTTCGATCTGGTTCTTCACCTCGAAGGACACCGATCTTGCCGAGGCCCTGGGCGACCGGCATGAGGCGCTCGCCCACTTCGCCTCCAAGGGCCATGACCTGTTCGCCACCCTGCACGGCGACCTGGTCGTCGACGACGACCCGACGGTGATCGACCGGCTCTGGAACCGGTTCGTCGCGGCCTGGTTCGAGGGCGGCAAGGCAGACCCCAAGCTGCTGCTGATCCGCTTCGAACCCGATCGCGCCCAGATCTGGCTCAACGAGAACAGCCTGTTCGCGGGCGTAAAGCTGCTGCTCGGCGGCGATCCGAAGAAAGACTACCAGGACAAGGTCGCCGACGTTCGCCTGAACTGACGCCGTCCGGGCCAACCTGGACCGCCAGCGGCCTCGTCGTGATCCAAGAGCGGCCCCTCTCCCGCCGGGGAGAGGGGCCGCACTTTGGGTTAGATCCGCTCGACGATGATCGCCGGGGCCATGCCGCCGGCGGCGCACATGGTCACCAGGCCGCGCTTCAGGTCGCGGCGCTCCAGTTCGTCGAGGATGGTGCCGATCAGGATCGATCCGGTCGCGCCGATCGGATGGCCGAGCGCCATGGCCCCGCCATTCACATTGACCTTGTCGCGGTCCAGATTGAGGTCGCGGATGAACTTCTCGGCCACCACCGCGAAGGCCTCGTTGATCTCGAACAGGTCGATATCGTCGAGGGTCAGACCGGCCTTGGCCAGGACCTTCCTGGCCGCCGGCACCGGAGCGTTCAGCATCAGGGTGGGGCTGTCGCCCATATTGGCCATGGCCACCACTCGGCCGCGGGCCTTCAGCCCGTTCTTGGCCGCGTATTCCGGCGAGGCCAGCAGCACCGCGGCCGCGCCGTCGACGACGCCCGAGGAGTTCCCCGCGTGGTGCATGTGGGTGATCTTCAGGTCCGGATAGACCTGACGGATCAGGTCGCCGTAGGTCGTGCCCTTATCGTCGACCGGCACGTTGGCGATCATCTCGAACGAGGCCTTCAGGCCCGAAAGCCCTTCCAGCGTGGTCTGCGGGCGCGGGAATTCCTCGCGGTCAAGCGCCAGCGAGCCGTCCTCGCGGTAGACCGGCACCAGCGACTTGTCGAAATGGCCGCCCTTGATCGCCGCGTCGGCCCGCTGCTGGCTCAGCAGCGCCAGTTCGTCGAGCGCCCGGCGGTCGATGCCCTCGAGCGTGGCGATGGCGTCGGCGCAGACGCCCTGTTGGCTCTGCGGGTGCCGTGCGCGCAGGCGCAGGTTGCCGCCGTCCATCATCGGCGGAACCGACGGGTCCCCGGTCGAGCTGGTGTAGGACATCATCTCGGTGCCGCCGGCGATCACCAGGTCTTCCATGCCCGACATGATCTGCGCGGCCGCGAGGTTCACGGCGGTGATGCCCGAGCCGCAGAACCGGTCCAGGGTCATGCCGCTGGCCTTGACGTCGTAGCCGGCGTCGAGCGCCGACATCCGGCCGAGATCCCCGCCTTGCTTGCCGCGCTGGCTGGAGGTGCCCCAGATGATGTCGTCGACTTCGCCGGTCTTCAGGTTGTTGCGCTCGGCCAACCCCTTCAGCACCGTCGCAGCCAGGTGCTGCGGGTGGAAATCGGCCAGCGCGCCTTTGCCGACCTTGCCGATGCCGCGTGGCGTGCGGCAGGCGTCGATGATCAGGGCCTCGGGCATTGTGGTTTCCTCCTGTTGGCCGGGCGCGCGCACCCGACGTTTGGAAGAAACAAGCCCACCCGCCGCCACGTCAGTCCAGAGGCTTTTCAGTCCCGGAGGTTAGAGCTCCAGGAAACTCTGGAAGCCGCCGTAGATCATGCGCTTGCCGTCGAACGGCTGGTTCTGCGGCATGTCCTTGAACCGCGGGTCGGCCATCACCTTGGCGTTGACCGCGTCGCGCGCCTCGCGGCTTTCATAGGTGATCCACGAGAACACCACGATCTCGTCGTCGGTCGCCTGCACGGCCCGCGGGAACGAGGTCAACTCGCCATAGGGCGTGTCGTCGCCCAGGCATTCGACGTAGCTCAGCGCACCGTGCTCCATCCACACCGTACCGCCCAGCCGCGCCATCTCCTTGTACGCCTCGATATTTCCCTTCGGCACCGCCAACACAAAGCCATCGACATAGGGCATTTCGGCCCTCCCTTTGCTGCTTCACGTCTCAAGGACGTTCGCCGCCCGCCGGTTCCGACAAAGACCGCAGGGGGAAATGGCGCCGACATCAGGGGTTTCACCTGATCCCGAGTGCAGGGGCACCCCCATTTTATGGCCGCCTCAGCATCGGAGTGCGCCATGCCTGCCAAAAAACCCAACATCCTGGTCATCTGGGGCGACGACATCGGGATCAGCAACCTCAGCTGCTATTCCCATGGCCTCATGGGCTACAACACGCCCAACATCGATCGCCTGGCCAGGGAAGGCATGATGTTCCTCGACTCCTACGGGGAACAGTCCTGCACAGCCGGCCGATCCTCGTTCATCACCGGTCAGAGCGTGTTGCGGACCGGACTTTCCAAGGTCGGCGCGCCCGGAGCGCCGGTCGGGATGAACGAGAAGATCCTGACCATCGCGGGGGCGTTGAAGAACCAGGGCTACGCCACCGGGCAGTTCGGCAAGAACCACCTGGGCGACCTCAACCACATGCTGCCCACCAACCATGGGTTCGACGAATTCCTCGGCAACCTCTACCACCTGAACGCCGAGGAAGAGCCGGAGATGTACGACTACTTCCCGGACAAGGACTTCCCGAATTTCCGTAAGAAGAACGGCCCGCGTGGGGTCATCCACTCCTGGGCGACCGACGTCGAGGATCCGACCGTCCACGAGCGCTGGGGCAAGGTCGGCAAGCAGAAGATCGAAGAGACAGGCCCGCTGACCAAGGAGCGGATGGAAACCTGCGACGACGAGTTCGTCGCCGCCGCCAAGGACTTCATCAAGCGCCAGAACGACGCCGACACCCCGTTCTTCGTGTGGGTGAACACCACCCACATGCACATGTTCACCCACACCAAGAAGTCGAGCCTGGGCCAGGCGGGCCGCTGGCAGTCGCCCTACCACGACACCATGATCGACCATGACAGGAACGTCGGCGAACTGCTCGACTACCTCGACGAGCTCGGCCTGTCCGACGACACCCTCGTGATGTACTCGACCGACAACGGGCCGCACCGCAACAGCTGGCCGGACGGCGGCATGACCCCGTTCCGCAGCGAGAAGAACTCCAACTGGGAAGGCGCCTTCCGCATTCCCGAGTTGGTCCGCTGGCCCGGCAAGATCGAAGCCGGCTCGGTCTCGCGCGAGATCGTCCAGCACCACGACTGGTTCCCGACGTTCCTGGCGATCGCGGGCGAGCCCGACATCGTCGAGAAGGCCAAGAAGGGCTACCAGGCGCTCGGCCGGACCTACAAGAACCACATCGACGGCTACAACCTGCTGCCCTACCTGACCGGCCAGGAGAAGGAGAGCCCGCGCAAGCTGTTCGTCTACATCAGCGACGACGGCGACATCCTGGGTATCCGCTACGACAACTGGAAGGTCGTGTTCATGGAGCAGCGGTGCCAGGGCACCATGCAGATCTGGGCCGAACCATTCACCCGTCTGCGGCTCCCCAAGCTGTTCAACCTCCGCACCGACCCCTACGAGTTCGCGGACGTCACCTCCAACAGCTACTATGAGTGGTTCCTCTACCACGCCTATATGCTCTACGGGGCCTGGGCGATCGCCGATCAGTGGGCGGCGACGTTCAAGGATTTCCCGCCGATCCAGAAGCCCAACAGCTTCACGATCGACGACGCGATCTCGGCGCTGCAGGAAGCCTCCACGACCGGCGCGTCCTAGGCCCGACGGATCGGAGCGACCACGGTCGCTCCGGCTCCTTCCGCGCCGCGCTTCCATTCCGTAACGTCACTATCCGAACATCCGCCGGATATTCGGGAGGAGACGACACGCCATGGACGCCGCCGCAATGAACGCCCTGCTGGCCAAGCAGAAGGCCGCCCACCTGCGAGACGGGGAGCCGTCGGCCCAGGTCCGGGCCGAGCGCATCGACCGGGCCATCGCCCTGCTGATCGACAACCGCGCCGCGATCGAGGACGCGATCAACCAGGACTTCGGCTCGCGTTCGCGCGAGGCGACCGCCTTCACCGACATCTCCGGCTCGATCGGCCCGCTGAAGCACGCCAAGGAGCACCTGGCCAAGTGGATGCGCCCGGAGAAGCGCAAGCCCACCCCCGCCATCCTCGGCCTGTTCGGCGCCAAGGCCGAGATCCGCTTCCAGCCCAAGGGCGTGATCGGGATCATCAGCCCCTGGAACTTCCCGGTGAACCTGACCTTCGCGCCGCTGGCCGGCGTGCTGGCGGCCGGAAACCGCGCGATGATCAAGCCGTCGGAGTTCACCCCGGCCACCTCGGAGCTGCTGGCCAAGATGTTCGCCAGCGCCTTCTCGGACGAAGAAGTCGCCGTCGTCACCGGCGGACCGGAGGTCGGCCAGGCCTTCGCCGGTCTGGCCTTCGATCACCTGGTCTTCACCGGCGCGACCTCGATCGCCCGCCACGTCATGCGCGCGGCGGCCGACAACCTGGTGCCGCTGACCCTGGAGCTTGGCGGCAAGAGCCCGGTGATCCTCGGCAAGTCGGCCGACATCGGCGTGGCCTCCGCCCGGATCATGAACGGCAAGACCCTCAACGCCGGCCAGATCTGCCTGGCCCCCGACTATGTGCTGACGCCCAAGGAGAGCCTGGAGCCGTTCATCGCCGGCGCCCAGGGCGCGGTCGCCAAGCTGTTCCCCACCCTGAGGGACAACCCCGACTACACCGCCATCGTCGCCCAGCGGCACTACGACCGGATCAAGGGCTATGTCGACGAGGCCCGCGCCAAGGGCGCGCGGGTGATCGAGCTGAAGCCCGAGGGCGAGGACCTCTCCCAGCAGGAGCATCGCAAGATCGCCCCGACCCTGATCATCGACCCCAGCGACGACCTCAAGGTCATGCAGGAGGAGATTTTCGGCCCGATCCTGCCGGTGAAGACCTATTCCGGCATCGACGAGGCCATCGCCTATGTGAACAAGGGCGAGCGCCCGCTGGGCCTCTACTATTTCGGGTCCGACGAGTTTGAGCGCGAGAAGGTGCTGAGCTCCACCACCTCGGGCGGCGTCACCGTCAACGACGTGATCTTCCACGTCGCCCAGGAGAACCTGCCCTTCGGCGGCGTCGGCCCGTCCGGCATGGGCAGCTATCACGGCGTCGACGGCTTCCGCGAGTTCAGCCACGCCAAGTCGATCTACACCCAGATCAAGGCCGACAAGCCGCTGCAACAAATGCGCCCGCCGTTCGGGCCTGGCATCCGCAAGTACCTGGACGGTCAGCTGAAGCGGTAAGGGGGGCCTTCGCTACTGGCCCAATTGCTTGAGCCAGGCGGCGGCCGTGGTTGGGCCGGCTGCGAAGGTGTCGGAGTGCTCGGCGATGGACTTGCGCAGTTCCAGCCCGACCGCTGGGCCGGTCGGCATGCCCAGCTTCTTGGCGGCGGCGTCGAGGGTCGCGTCCTGCTCGCGGGTCGCGGCCGGGGCGATGACCACGAAGTCCCAGCTGGCGCCGTCCTGGTGGACGTAGAGCTGCGAGGCCGCCATTCCCGCCGCCTGTGAAATCTGGTCTTGGCCGGCGAACCACCTGAGCAGCGCCACCTGTTGGCCGGGCGCGGCCCGGTAGATGCTGACGACCGACCTCGGGGCCTCCTGCGCCGCGGCGGGGGCGGCTGCGGTCATTACGCCAAGCACTGCGAAAACAGCGAAAACCGTACGCATGACGTTCTCCCATCCTGTTCTGTCGCAGACGACAGTGGGAGCATGCGCTCAGGCGCGGCAATTAGAAGCCGTTACGAAACAACGATTTGCGCTGCTGGGGATCGGGCAACAAAAAACGCCGCCCCGAAGGACGGCGCTGTTTGTTGGTCGGAACGTCGGACGTTATTCGCCGGAGCGCAGCTGTTCGCGAGCCTGGGCCAGCAGCTCGTCCATTTTCATGCGGACTTCGCCCTCGCTGACCGCGACGCCCGAACCCTTCAGGTCTTCGAACACCTTGCGCAGCACGTCGTCGTCGCCCGGCAGCTCGAAGTCGGACTTCACCACAGCCTTGGCGTACTCGGCGACGCTGTCGACGCCCAGGCCCATCAGGCCGGCAGCCCACTCGCCCAGCATGCGGTTGCGACGCGCCCCGGCCTTGAATTCCTGCTCCTGGTCGAGCTCGAACTTCTTTTCAAAGCCACGCTCGCGATCGTCGAAGGTCGTCATGTGTTCCCCAGTAGGCGGTCGGTCGGCGTTGCATATCCTCTGCGCCCGGTCCCCGCAACGTAAACGCACGAGGAGACGCTGCGGCTCTTACGCTGTTTGCGCCCAGGCGGCGCTTCCGCTAATTTCAAAAGGCCTCAAATGAGTGAGAGAGCCTAAAACTGGAACCGCGCGCGACGGATCGAAACGCGCGCTTTTTTCGTTTTCCGGTAGCGGCCGAGCCCTTGCTCTGGGAGAAGGCGCATATGACCACCCGCCGCAAGAAGATCTACGAAGGCAAGGCCAAGATTCTCTACGAGGGCCCGGAGCCCGGAACTCTAATCCAATACTTCAAGGACGATGCAACTGCGTTCAACGCTCAGAAGAAGGCGATCCTAGAAGGTAAAGGCGTCATCAACAATCGCATAAGCGAATACGTGATGATCAAGCTGAACTCGATCGGGGTTCAGAACCACCTCATTCGCCGTCTGAACCTCCGTGAGCAGCTGATCCGTGAAGTCGAGATCATTCCGCTCGAGGTCGTCTGCCGCAACGTCGCCGCCGGCAGCCTGTCGCAGCGCTTCGGCCTCCCCGAAGGCCAGGCTCTGCCGCGTTCGATCATCGAGTTCTACCTGAAGGACGACAAGCTCAACGACCCGATGGTCGCCGAGGAGCACATCACCGCCTTCAACTGGGCCTCGACCCAGGAGATCGACGATATGATGGCGCTGACGCTGCGGGTGAACGACTTCCTCACCGGCCTGTTCGCCGGGGTCGGCATCACCCTGGTCGATTTCAAGGTCGAGTTCGGCCGCGTCTACGAGAACGATTTCCCCCGCGTGATCCTGGCTGACGAGATCAGCCCGGATTCCTGTCGCCTCTGGGACAGCCAGACCAACGAGAAGCTGGACAAGGACCGCTTCCGCCGCGACATGGGCGACGTCATCGAGGGCTACACCGAAGTGGCCCGCCGTCTAGGCATCATGAAAGAGATGCCCACCGTCATCCAAGGAGGCCTGCACTAGTGCGCGCGAAAGTTCATGTGTTTCTGAAGCCGGGCGTGCTGGACGTTCAGGGCAAGGCCGTCGAGAACGCTCTTCACGGCCTGGGTTGGCCGCAGGTCGACGGCGTGCGCGTCGGCAAGACCATCGAGTTCGACCTGAAGGACGCCACCGACAAGGCGGCGGCCGAAGCCCAGGTGAAGGACATGTGCGAGAAGCTGCTCGCCAACACCGTCATCGAAAGCTACCGGGTCGAGGTGGCGTGAGGGCGCACTCCGCCCTCTTCTCACTTCTCCTGCTGGCCTCCGCCTGCTCGCCCGAGCCGCCCGCGGTACGGCCGCGGCTGGCGCTGGACTGCAGCCTTCCCTACCCCGTGCTCTCGACCAAGGTGATCGCCCAGCCGGGACTGGTCGCCGCGCCGGCGGAACGGGGCGAGCCCTATCGCTTCTTCAACATGGAAGGCGGCCGCGAGGCCTTTGTCTTCACCGTCGAAGGCGCGCCCGGCCATCCGGCGATCTTCAAGCAGGAAGCGGTGCAGGAGAACGGCCGCAAGGTCATGAAGAACACCGGCTGCGCCTATGGCGACAAGGCTGGATTCGACAAGATGATGACCTATCTGGAGAGCCTCAGCGCCAGATGAGGGGGCACATCCCATGAGCGGTCATCACCTCGCCCAGATCAACGTCGCGCGCCTCAAGGCGCCGATGGACGCGCCGGAGACGGCGGACTTCAAGAACAACCTCGACCGCATCAACGCGATCGCCGAGGCCTCGCCCGGCTTCGTCTGGCGGTTGACCGGCGAGGGCGACGACGCCACCGACCTGGTCGCCTTCGACGACCCGATGATCATCACCAACATGTCTGTGTGGGAAAGCCCGGCCGCCCTGGGCGCCTTTGTCTACCGCTCCGGCCACGTGGAAATCATGCGCCGCCGCGCCGAGTGGTTCCACGAGATGGAGGTGTTCATGGCGCTCTGGTGGGTCCCCGCGGACCACACGCCGTCCCTCGCCGAGGCGCTCGCCAAGCTGGCCCTGATCGAACGCGACGGCCCGACTGCGCAGGCCTTCACCTTCCGCCAGCCGTTCCCGGCGCCGGATGCGACCACCTCCCCCCTCCCAATTCTCGACAAATGCGCCTAAAGAGCCCGCCCATGAAAGCAGCCGTCATCGTCTTCCCCGGTTCCAACTGCGATCGTGACTGCAAGGTCGCCGTCGAGCGCTCCACGGGCGCCAAGGTCGACATGGTCTGGCACGCCGAGACCTCCTTGCCCGATGGCCTGGACCTGATCGTGCTGCCCGGCGGCTTCTCCTATGGCGACTACCTGCGCTGCGCGGCCATGGCCTCGCTGGCCCCGGTGATGTCCGAGGTTCGCGCCGCCGCCGATCGCGGCGTGGCGGTCGTGGGGATCTGCAACGGCTTCCAGGTGCTGACCGAGTCGAAGATGCTGCCCGGCGCCCTGCTGCGGAACGAGAAGCTGAAGTACGTCTGCAAGCCGGTGGCGCTGGAAGTCACCAACGCTCAGACCCGCTTCACCGCCGCCTACAACGGCCGCCGCGAGGTCGAGATGACCGTCGGCAACGGCGAGGGCAACTTCTTCGCCGACGAGGAAACCCTCGACCGGCTGGAGGGCGAAGGCCAGGTGGTCTTCCGCTATCTCGACAACCCGAACGGCTCCTCGCGCAGCATCGCCGGCATCGTCAACAAGCAGGGCAACGTGCTGGGGATCATGCCCCACCCCGACCGCGCCTTCGAGGCCGAGCTCGGCTCGGCCGACGGCGCCCTGCTGTTCCAGAGCGCCCTGGCCAGCGCCTGATCTGGAGTGTGACAGCTTCAAGTGGAAGCCGTTGAAGCGACCGCCACGCTCTAAGGACCGGGTCTAGTCGTCATCGTCCTCGCCGGTCTCGTCGCCGATCGCCTCGGCGACGAGCTTTCGCCACACCGGGTCGCTATCGTCGACCAGGTCGACGTCTTCCAGCAGCGCCACCGCGCCGGCCCCGTCGGGCAGGACCAGGCCGAGCACTTCCATGGTCTCGCCGTCCTCGCTGTCGTGGGCCTCGGCCTGAACGGCCACCGCGGCGACCTCGCCGTCGTCGTCCCACCAGATCACCGGCTGCGGCAGGTCCATGTCGATCGTCCGGCCGCCGCGGGTGTCGCCCAGGGCGAAGATCGCCTGGCGCGCCTGCACGTTCTCGAGCGTCGCCACCGACCCGGTGAACGCGGTCAGCCGCGTCCAGTCGTCGACATCGTAGCCGCCGCCGTCGAAGCCGGGCTCTTCGCCAAATTCGCTCATTGATCCCGCTCCTGTGTGCGACAGATCCCTCGATCCATGCGCCTCATAAGGCGGCCAAGCCTAATGGATCGTGGCCGCGGTGCGCCGCGTCATCGGCAGGTCTGGATGCGAAGCAAGACCACCCGCGCCGCAGAAGGCAAATTTCCTTCACGCCTGCTGCTGCTTGAGCGGCAGCAAGGCGATCAGGCTGATCAGCGCCGCCACCGCCAGGTAGATCCCCACCGGGACCAGGCCGCCCTTGGTGGCCAGGGCCTGGGCGATCATCGGGGTCAGGCCGCCGCCGATGATGCCGCCGACGTTGAAGGACATCGAGGCGCCGGTATAGCGGACCCGCGCCGGGAATAGACCGGGCAGGAACGCGCCCAGCGGGCCATAGACGAAGCCCATGGCCAGTAGCGCCAGCGACAGGAACGCCCAGCTGCCCAGCAGCGAGCCGCCGCCCATCATCGGGGCCATCAGCGCGCCGACCCCGATCGCCATGACGCAGCCGGCCATCAGCACCCGGCGCGGGTTGGTGGCGTCCGACCAATAGCCGGCCAGCACGATGCCCAGCGCCATGAAGCCGATCGCCCCCAGTTGCACGCCCAGGAAGGTCTCGCGGCTATGGCCCATGGTCTGGGTGCCGTAGCCGAGCGCGAAGGCGGTCGAGAGGTAGAACGTGGCGAAGCAAGCCACCACCGCGAAGGTGCCGGCCAGGGTCGGCAGCAAGTGGCGCTTGAACAGCTCGGCCAATGGCACGTCGGAGGGCTTCTCCTCCTCCAGCGCCTTGGCGAAGGCCGGGGTCTCGGTGAGCTTGAGCCGCACCCACAGGCCGACGCCGACCAGCAGCGCGCTGCCCAGGAACGGCAGGCGCCAGCCCCAGGCCTGGAACTGTTCGGGGGTCAGCAGCACGCCGAGGATCAGGAACAGGCCGTTGGCGGCGATGAAGCCGACCGGCGCGCCGAGCTGCGGGAACATGCCATAGCGGGCGCGCCAGCCGGGCGGCGCGTTCTCCACCGCCAACAGCGCAGCGCCGCCCCACTCGCCGCCCAGGCCGAAGCCCTGGCCGAAGCGCAGCACGCAGAGCAGCACCGGCGCCAGCCAGCCGGCCATCTGGTAGGTCGGCAGGAAGGCGATGGCCACGGTCGAGCCGCCCATCAGCAGCAGGGAGGCGACCAAGGTCGACTTGCGCCCGATGCGGTCGCCGAAGTGTCCGAAGACGATCGCGCCGACCGGGCGAGCGAAGAACGCCACCGCCATGCTGGCGTAGGACGAGAGCAGCTGCATCGAAGGCGAGGCGGCGGGGAAGAACAGCGGGCCGAACACCAGCGAGGCCGCGGTAGCGTAGATGTAGAAATCGTAGAACTCGACTGCGGTCCCGACCAGGCTCGCGCCCAGGACCCGCCGCGCCGACGGCGCCTCAGTACTCTTCGCCATTCCCATCCCCGGTTTTTACGCCGCCCGGCTTGGCTCCTGCGGGCCTTGAGGTCAAGCGGCCGGCCGGTCGCACCTGAACAATTGCAAAGCCTGCAACTGATAGCTGCCGAGACCAGAGAACTCGGTTACCTAAGGACAGGGTGATTCGGAGGGCGAACCGGTATGGCTCAAGGCCTGAAGGCGCTGCGCATTCTCGTCGTCGACGACAACGAGCAGATGCGGATCATCATCGGCACCGTGCTTCTGGCCCTCGGCGTCGGTCGCCTGTTCTACGCCAAGGACGGCCGCGACGGCCTGGATGTGCTGACCCGCGAACAGATCGACGTGGCTTTTGTCGACTACGAGATGCCGGTCATGAACGGCCTCGATTTCATTTCCCAGGTTCGCGCCCGCCCGGGCGATGTCCGCTTCCTGCCGATCATCATGCTGACCGGCCACTCCGATCTGGTCCGATTGAACGCGGCGCGCGACCGCGGCGTGAACGAATTCCTGGCCAAGCCGGTGACCGCGCGCGACATCGTGCTGAGGCTGAACTCGGTGATCTTCAAGGCGCGCGCCTACGTGCAGTGCGAGGAGTTCTTCGGGCCTGACCGCCGCCGCCGCCGCCGACCGGACTACACCGGCCCGATGCGCCGTTCGGCCGACCGCGTGGACTTCCTCGAGCTCTAGGCCAGCGGAATCCAGACCTCCAGGCCGCCCAGCCCGGTGCGCGGATCGAAGCTCGGATGGTGGCGCTCCAGGCTCACCGCCTCGGCGGCGATCTCGCCGCTCTCGCCAAGCCAGCGATCCCAGATGCCGCGATAGGTGGCGCGAATAGTGGTCACGTGCCCCGGGTGGTCGAACACCGCATAGCGGGCCGGGGCGATACGCACCCGCGCGAAACCGTCCGGCGCCTGGGCGAAGCTCGTCACTTCCGCAGCGCAGACATAGTCGAACCCCCCGCCCTCGTCGGCCGGGGTCATCAGGCCGACCGGAATCGGGTTCGCCAGGTCGGAGATACCGGCGAACTGCGGGCCGAACCGCCGCCATAACAGGGTGATGGCCTCGGCGTTGTCGAACCCGCACGGACCGCGCAGGCCGACCGCCAGGATTTCGCCGGCCGTCTCGAACCGCGCAGGACCGACCGTGGCTAAGGGATCGTCGGCGAACTTCAGCGGCTCCTGCAAGATCAGTCCCTCCACGCCGCGCGCCCTCACCTGTTCGGGGCTGACGCCGAACTGAGCGCCGAAAGCGCGGGTAAAGGCCTCATGCGAGCCGTAGCCGGCCTCCAGCGCCACATCGAGAATGCTGGTCGCGCCGCCGGCGAGGGCGCGGGCGGCTTCGCCGAGCCGGCGGCCGCGGACATAGGCCATCACCGACATGCCGCTCGCTTCGCCGAAGGCGTGGGCCAGGTGGTGCCGCGAGACGCCGCAGGCCTGCGCGATCTCCCCCAGCGACAAGTCGCGGCCGAGGTTGCGGTCGATCACCCAAAGCGCCCGACGCGTCAGCGACATGGGGCAGTGGTCGCAACAATTTGGCCGACCCGCAATCGCGATCAAATGCGCTCTGAGCGCCTGCGCTACCCGTTGCTCATCAGAGGAGGCGTCCCGTGGAAACGCACACCGCCCAACAGCTTCTCGCCGCCCTGCGCACCGGCCAGGTCAGCGCCGCCGAACTGACCGCCGCCGCCATCACCGACATCGAGGCCCGGGACGGGGCGATCAACGCCGTCGTGGTCCGCGACTTCGACCGCGCCCGCCAGGCGGCCCAGGCCGCCGATGCGGCCCGCGCCCGCGGCGAGGACCGCCCGCTGCTGGGCCTGCCGATGACCATCAAGGAGTCGTTCAACATCGCCGGACTGCCGACCACCTGGGGCCTTCCGGGAACCGCCGACATCCCGGTCGCCCGCGACGCCGTCGTGGTCGAGCGGCTGAAGGCCGCCGGGGCGATCATCCTGGGCAAGACCAACACCCCGGCCATGCTCGCCGACTGGCAGAGCGCCAATCCCGTCTATGGCGTCACCCGCAACCCCTGGGACCAGACACACACGCCAGGCGGTTCGTCCGGCGGCGGCGCGGCGGCCGTGGCGGCGGGTTTCTCGGCCCTGGAGTTCGGCTCCGACCTGGCCAGTTCGCTGCGCTGCCCGGCCGCCTTCTGCGGCGTCTATGCGCACAAGCCGTCCTATGGCCTGGTTCCCACCGGCGGCTTTGCTCCACCTGGCGCACCGGCCGATGGGCCGCCCATCGACCTCTCGGTGCTGGGTCCGTTGGCGCGCTGCCCGGCCGATCTGGAGTTGGCGCTTGATGTGGCCGCGGGCGCCTCCCTCCCGGCCCCGCGCCACCATACGCTGGCCGACCACCGCGTGCTGGTGCTGGACGAGCACCCGCTCCTGCAGACCTCGCCGGTCGTGCGCGGGGCGCTGGCCAATCTGGGGGCCCAGCTGGAGGCTGTGGGCTGCCGAGTCGGCCGCGGCAGCCCCTTGCTTCCGGACCTGGCGGAGCTGGCCGAGGTGTTCCAGGTCCTGCTGATGGCGCTCTTCGCCGAGGCCGACCAGGCCGCCTGGACCGAGGCCGACCGCCGGCGCCAGGAGATCGGCCGCCAATGGCGCGCCTTGTTCGAGCAATGGGATGTCGTGCTCTGCCCTGCCATGCCGACCACCGCCTTTCCCCTGCGCGAGGGCGACCCGATGGGGACGGTCCTCGCACAGGACGGGATCGAGATCGCCTACGAGAGCCAGCCGCTGTGGGGCAGCCTGGCCACCATCGCCGGCAATCCAGCCACCAGCATCCCGCTTGGTCTCTCTCCTGAAGGCCTGCCCATCGGCGCCCAGGCGATCGGCGCGATCGGCGAGGACCGTACGACCCTGGCCTTCGCCGGTCTTGTGGAGCGCGAGTTCGGCGGTTTCGTCGCTCCGCCTAGCCGATCTGGAACCGGATGATCGGGCCGTTCCAGTCGGCGGTGTCGAAGTCGGCCTCCTCGATCGCTTGCGCCTGCGGATGGCTGGCGGCCGCGCGGCGCCAGAAGGCCAGGGCCGCGACGTTGCGCCGGGCGACAGCGGTTTCCCAGATCCCGGGAAAGCGGCTGAATATGGCGTGCGCCGCCGTCGTGCCCATGCCGCCGCGGCGGTGTTTCCGCACGATGAAGAACTCGCCCATGTTGCGGTCCAGCGGCCGGCCCGAGTGCGGTGTCCTGTTCAGCAGCGCAAAGCCGATCAGCCGCCCCTGCGAACGCAGCAGCAGCGGAACGTGGCCCTCGTCGCGCCAGTAGGGATCGAGCGGGTATTCGGCGAAGCGCCCGTCCGCGCCGAGTTCGCCGTCGGCGCGCCCGGCCCAGAACTCCGAGAAGTCGTGGGTGTAGAGCTGCATCAGGTTCTCGATCGCCGTCCGCTCGTGGGGTTCGGCGACCTTCAGTTCGACGTCCGGCATCGCTCCCTCCAGGTCTCAGCCCAGCCTTAGCACCAGATCGAGCTCGTCACGGATCGGGATGTCGTAGTGCCCGCGCCGGGGGATCGAAGGTTTTCGCTTCCGAGCTTGATCGACCGCGCCGCGCCGCAAGGCCGCCAGCTCAAAGCCCCGCCGCTGGTAGAAGCGCAGCGCGTCGAGATTGTCGTTGGTGGTTGTCAACCGCAGGGCCACGAAGCCTTCGAGGTGGTCCGCGATGAAGTTCAGGAGCGCCGTGCCCACGCCCTCGCGGGGTGCGAACGCGTTGATCGCCACCAACTCCGCGGTCGGCCGGTCGCGGCCGCTGACCGCCGCCAGCCCCGCCATCTCGCCGGCCACGAAGATTTCGCATTCGCCGATCGTGTAGGCCTCGCCCCGCGCCAGGATCGGCTCGCCCCACTCGGCGACCAGCCGCGCGATCGCCGCCTCCCGCTCCGCACCGCTCGCCAGCCGCACCTGCATGGGTTCGAGCCTAGCACAGATAGCCGCCATTCCTTGATTTGGCCGCGGCCTTGGGCCACTGGAGCGGCATGTCCCTGCGCATCGATCCGTTCCACGCCATCTCAGTCAGCGGCCTGGCCCATCGCCTGAAGAGCGAGGGGCGATCCGTCATCCACATGGAGTTCGGCCAGCCCTCCACCGGCGCCCCGAAGGCGGCGATCGAGACGGCTCATCGCGTGCTCGACAGCGATCCGATGGGCTACTGGGAAAGCCCGACGCTAAAGGCGCGCATCGCCCAGCACTACCAGGAGAAGTACGGCGTCACCGTCGCGCCGAACCAGCTGACCCTCACCTGCGGCGCCTCGCCGGCCCTGGTGCTGGCGCTGTCCTCGGCCTTCTCGCCCGGTGACCGCGTGGCGCTGGCCCGGCCCGGCTACGTCGCCTATCGCAACACTCTGAAGGCCCTGCACATCGAGCCGGTGGAGCTGGCCTGCGGCGTGGGTGAGCGCTTCCAGCTGAGCGCCGAGCGGATCGCCGCGCTCGACCCGCCGCCGCAGGGCGTGATCATCGCCAGCCCCGCCAATCCCACCGGCACCATCATCCCGGCCGACGAGCTGGAGGCCATCGCCAAGGTCTGCCGCGAGCGCGGGATCAAGATCGTCTCCGACGAGATCTATCACGGCCTCTCCTATGTGGAGCCGGCCCGCTCGATGCTGGAGTTCGAGCCGAACGCCTTCATCGTCAACTCGTTCTCCAAATACTTCAGCATGGCCGGCTGGCGGCTGGGCTGGCTGCTGTCGCCGCCCGATCATGTGAAGGCGGCGGTCGCCTATATGGGCGCGCTGTTCCTGACCCCGCCGTCGCTCGCCCAGCATGCGGCGCTGGCGGCCATGGATGCGACCGAGGAGCTGGAGGGCCACGTCGAGGTCTACCGCGCCAATCGCGCCCTGCTGCTGGAAGCCCTGCCGCGGCTGGGCCTGACCGCCATCGCCCCGCCCGACGGCGCCTTCTACATCTACGCCGACATCGGCCACCTGACCGACGACAGCCTCGCCTTCTGCCAGCGCCTGCTGCAGGACACCGGCGTGGCCACCGCGCCAGGCATCGACTTCGACCCGGTCGAGGGCAAGCACTACATCCGCATGTCGTTCGCGGTCTCGACCCCGGAAATCCAGGAGGCGATTTCCCGCCTGGAGCCCTGGCTTGCCGCCCAGGCGCGCACGCCCGGCGCCTGACGGCGGTTTCGCGCGTTTGATCTGGACGCGAACCTGGAGCGTCCGATGGCCCAAATCACCGCCCCTGCCGACGGCTGGCGCCTGGCCGGCGGCGTGGCCCTCAGTCTGGTCGGCGCGGCGATCCTGGCGGCGCTGGTCTATGTGTTCAACTGCAGCGGCGCGACCTGCGAGCGGGCGATGATCGACCTTGGCCTGGCGGGCTCGGCGCTGGTCGCCGCGATCGGCCAGATCGCGCTGATCGTGGGCCTGCGGATGATCTGGGTGGCCCTGCGCGGCGTGTCCTGAACGCTTGCTCGCCGGTAATCGGGGGCCTAGGCTCGGACCAATAATTTACGCCATAAAGGGAAGCGACGATGAGCGCGGCGGTGGAAACGGTCCAGAAATCCGAAGAGGTTCTCTACGAGGTGTCCGAGGGCGTCGCGACCCTGACCCTCAACCGCCCCGAGCGGCTCAACACCATCTCCGGCCCGATGCTGGCGCGCCTGACCCAGCTGCTGATCAAGGCCAACGAGGACCCCGCGGTCCGCGTCATCGTGCTGACCGGAACCGGCCGCGCCTTCTGCGCCGGGCTCGACCTGGTCGACGCCACCCAGGGCTCGGGCATCGGCTCGGACAAGCAGGTCTCCACGGTCTCGGTGAACATCGACCTGCGCAACACCCCGCCAACCGTGCTGTTCGCCATGGACAAGCCGACCATCTGCGCGCTGAACGGCTCGGCCGCCGGCTACGGCATGGACACCGCCATGGGCTGCGACATCCGCATCGCCGGCGAGAGCGCCAAGATGGCCGCCGCCTTCGTCAAGCGCGGCGTGGTGCCCGAGAGCGGCGGCACCTGGATCCTGCCGCGCCTGCTGGGCTGGGCCAAGGCCGCCGAGCTGATCTTCACCGGCCGCACCCTGTCGGCGCGCGAGAGCCTCGAACTGGGCCTGGTCAACCACGTCGTCCCCGACGCCGAACTGGCCGCCAAGACCCGCGAGATCGCCCTGGAGATGGCCGCCAACGCACCGCTGGCCGTGCAGTCGGCCAAGCGGCTGATGCGGATGGGCCTGTCGGAGACGTTCAACGACCACGTCCACCACGTCTATCTGCAGTTCCTGCAGCTGATCCGCACCCAGGACTTCAAGGAGGGCATGACCTCGTTCCTGGAAAAGCGGCCCGCGGACTTCCACGGACGCTAGGCCCGCGCGGCGAACCCCACGCTGCCGTCGTCGTCCGCCCCCAGGCTCTGCACTGCGCGGACGGACGCCGCCGGCGGCCCGTTCGCGCAGGCCTCGGTGAGGCGCTCGAGCGCCGCCTCGTCGCCGATCGCCAGCAGCTCGACCGAGCCGTCGGCGCAGTTGCGCACCCAGCCGTCGAGCCCGAGCGCCTGGGCCTGGCGCTCGGCCCACCAGCGGTAGCCGACGCCCTGCACCTGGCCGCTGATCCGCAATCTGACCGCTCGCCGTTCCATGGACGGGAAATGCGGGACCACGGCTCCGGGTTTCCACCCCTTTCCTTGCCCCATGGTCATCGGCCTAATCTGGCGTGAGTAAAATTGGTGGGAGGACCTGGCATGGCCAGACTGGGATGGACCTTGGCGCTGGCGGCGCTGACTGCAGGATGCGCGGCGACCGCGCCTAGCAAGCCTCAGCCGCAGGCGCAGGCCGCCAAGCCGATCCCGGAGCTCCGCCCCGGCGTGCTGGCCGGCTACCTGCCGATGGGCGGCGCGCCCAACAGCCTGGCGATCGTCCCGCCGCCGCCCGCGCCCGGCTCCGCGGCGCAGGCCCGCGACGACGCCGCCGCCAAGGCCGCCGTCGCCATTCAGGGGACGCCGCGCTGGAACGTTGCGATCCAGGACGCCGACCTGAAGTTCCCGGCCGCGGCGGAGACCTTCTCCTGCCCGCTCGACGTGAAGATCAGCCCCGAGACCACGCCACGGCTCTACACCCTGCTGCGGCGGACCCTGGCGGACAGCGGTCTTTCGACCTATCCGACCAAGAACAAGTATCAGCGCGCGCGGCCGTTCACGGTCAGCAACACACCGATCTGCACGCCGGCGGAGGAAGCGGCCCTGCGCAAGGACGGCTCCTATCCCTCGGGCCACAGCGCCATCGGCTGGGGCTGGGCGCTGATCCTGACCCAGGTCGCGCCGGACCGGGCCGACGCCATCCTGTCGCGCGGCCGCGCCTTCACCCAGAGCCGGGTGGTCTGCAACGTCCACTGGACCAGCGACACCGAGGAGGGCCGCATGATGGGCTCGGCCACGGTCGCCAAGCTGCAAGGCAATGCGGATTTCCTCGCCGACGTGGAGGCGGCCCGGGCCGAGCTCACCGCCGCCCGCGCCGCCGGCCACAAGCCGACCCGCGACTGCGCCGCCGAGGCCGCCGCCCTGGCCTCCGGCTAGCCCCCGGTTCAGACGGAAGCGTCTGAACCGGTCTTGCTTAGAGAGTGGAGCGTGACGGGCGCCGCAACCGGCGCCCACTTGCGGCTGTCACGCTCACACGGTCTCGCCGGCGTAGGCGGCCTCGAGGTCGGCGACGACGATCTTGCTCATCTTGAGCATGGCCTGGACCACGCGCTGCGCCTTGGCCGGATCGGAGTCGCTCATCAGCCGCGGCAGCGCCTTGGGCACGACCTGCCAGGAGACGCCGAACCGGTCCTTCAGCCAGGCGCACTGGCTGGGGGAGCCGCCGCCGGCGATCAGCCCGTCCCAGTAGCGGTCGACCTCGGCCTGGTCCTCGCAATCGATGACGAAGGACACCGCCTCGGTGAACTTGAAGTTCGGCCCGCCGTTCAGGGCCGAGAACCTCACCCCGTCGAGCTCGAACTCGACCGTCATGACCTGGCCCGCCATGCCGCCCGGCGAGCCTGCCGGATAGCGCACCACCGACAGGATCTTCGAGTTGGGGAACAGCGAGCAGTAGAGCTCGGCGGCCTCGTGGGCCTGTCCGTCGAACCACAGGAACGGATGGATCTTCTGCATGTCGTCGTCCTTCCATTGGGCGCGCGCGCGGCCCGCTGATTTAGAGGGCTGACGCCGGCCGAAAGCCAGCGGCGTTCAAAGGACGAACGCGCCCTCGCCAATCCGACACTGGCTCTGCCCCCTCCGTGAAACGCCTGATTGCCCAGTCCCTTGCCGAGCGCCCAAGCTTCAGCCGCCCCCAACAGGACGACGGCCATGACGGCGCAGCCTTCCACGACCGCTTTGGACAACGTGGAAGGCATCTTCGAAGGCGGTCCCCCCCGCCGGCTCACCGCGCTCGCCCGCCTGCCCTCGCCGCTCTGCCCTAACGCCTTCGTTCGGCTACTGCTGGTGATCGGCATCGCCTGGGCGCCCCTGGCGGCGCTGGTCCTGCTGGATGCGCTGACCGGCCGCCCCCAGGTCTTGCCGACCTTCGGCAGGGACATCGGGGTTCACGCACGCTACGCGTTCGCGGCGCCGGCCCTGGTGCTCGCCCATGCGCTCTGCGCGCGACGTCTCGGCGCGATCGCCCACCACTTCCTCGTCGCCGGACTACTGAACGAGCATGACCAGCGCCGGATGGCGGCCGCCTTGGAGGCGACGCGGCGGCGCGTGCGGTCCCTGTGGGCCGAAGCCCTGGTCTTCATCGCCACCTACCTGCTGGCCTTCACGGCGCTCAATACCGAAGGCGAAGCCTTGCGCTTGTCGGCTTGGCAGACAGATGCGAACGGCGTCGATCTCACGGCCGCCGGATGGTGGCATGCGATGGTGAGTGTTCCGCTGCTGATGATCCTGCTGCTTGGCTGGGCGTGGCGCATCGCGAACTGGGCCTGGTTCCTGGGCCAAGTCTCTCGGCTCGACCTGCAACTGATCGCTTCCCACCCCGATCAGGCCGGCGGCCTAGGCTTCCTGGCTCAATCGGTCCGGGCCTTCGCTGCTGTGGGAATCGGCCTCGGCGGGATCGTCGCCGGCCGTTTCGCCTACGTGTACATGCACGGATTGGCCAATCCGTTCACCAACGGCCTGCTGCTCGGCGGCACCGTGGGGGTCGTTCTGCTGCTGGCCGTGGGCCCCCTGGCAGTCTTTGCAATCCCGTTGGCGCGCGCCTGGCGCAAAGGGGGTATGGCGTACGGACGGCTGGCCACCCAGATCGGCCTGCAGCTGGAAAACGCCTGGCTCGGCCCGCCCGGCCCACAGCCGCGCCCCATGTTGGCGGAGCCCGACTTCTCAGCGACGACCGACCTCTACCAGGTCGTCGGCAACGTCAATTCGATGCGCTTCCTGCCTGTGGACCCGCGCAGCATTCTGATCCTGGTCGGCTTCACCTTGGCGCCGTTCGTGCCGGCGGCTCTCATCTCGATGCCGGCCAGCGTGATCCTGTCGGAGGTGAAGGCGCTGCTGTTCTGACCCGCGCCGGCGGTCAGCGGGGCCGCTTGGCGGGCGTCGCCGACTTGGGTGGCGGCAGGCTGAAGAGATCGCGGCTGACCGGCCGGAAGTCGACGTTCTTCAGCACCCTCACTCGCGGCTCGCCCGCCCCGTGTCCGTAGACGGTCAGCTTGAATGGCGCGGTGACCGGCCCGACCTTGCGATAGTCCGACAACTCGGTGGTCACCTGCTCCCCGTTGACGGTCTCGACCATCACGCCGAGCAGACCGGTCCGGCGATCGAACCAAAGCTCGCGCGGGACGCCGCCGGCCGGCTGCACCCGCAGCACATCGAACGAGCGGCCGCCGCGTTCACGCACGCCAAGGTGACTGCTGCGAAGGTCGTAGCGGCTCGGATAGTAGAAGCCATAGACGCCGAAGAAGGCTTCCGACCGCACCTTGGCGACGAATTCGCCCTGGTCGGAGCCGGTCAGCACCCCGCCCGCCAGCACGCGCCACTCGGCCGCGCCGTTATAGGCCTGCACCAGCTCCCCGCCGCCGGGCGCCGGCGTCTCCACACGCATCCCGTAGCGCAAGGGGTCGAGCCAGCGCTCGAAGGCCTGGCCGTCTTCCTCCCCGACCTCATGGACGCCGCGCAGGGCGTTCCAACCGGCCGAGCCGCCGGAAGCGGACCTGGCCCGGTCGAGGACCTGTTGGGCGGCCGGGGAGTTCTGAGCGTGGGCGGCGGCGGCGGTCACGAGCATCGCGACGGCGAGCACCGCCGCAATCGGCTGACGCATCGGCGAGTTCCACATGGGCGCGAGCTAGGCCCGCCAGGATGTCCACATTGGGGCGCCGGTCAAAGCCGACTCGCCCGTTGCAGCTTCAGTTAGCCGGTATGGTGGCGCTCGCGAAGCAGAGGAAGCAGCGCGGCGTAGAACAGCAGCCCCACCGTCAGATAGGCCAGAAAGCGATCCGCAGGCTGGTGAAGCTCCGCAGCGAAGAAGCGCCGGAAGAAGGTCACCTCGACCGCGCCCACCGCGAAGATCAGTGCGGTAGCCCCAAATCCGACTGCAAGCCTCTGCAGCGTGGAGGGCGCGACGCTGAAGGTGCGGACTGCGAACCCGGCGCACGGCAGCAGCAGGAACGCCACCAGCAGGGCGCCGACGATCTGGCTCGGCTTGCCTTCGATGCCGGCCAGTTCCAGCACGTCGCGCGCCAGGCGGGATATGCCGAGCGTCGTGAACAGGGTGCAGAAATAGACGAACGCCGCTCCGGCTACTCGCGTGATCCCGTTCATCGTCGCCAGCCCCTGCGCCCGAGCCTGAGCCGCGGCGTGTGCACCGCTGCTCCTCGACCGGGAGTTTAGGCACGGCGAGCAGGCGGCGACAAACCCGCGCCTTAACCAAAACCGCACGGATCGACGTCCATGTTCGCTTCAAGGGTGGGGAGGAAGGCTGCTTGGGACAGCGTCGAGGACGCGACTGGGCCGGCTGGCGGCGGCTGGCGATTCTGACGGCGGTCTATGCGGCCGCCTTGGCCCATGGCCTGTTCCTGTCAGGGGCCACCCACGCCATTCCCACCATCTGGACCGCCAACGCGGTGATCGTGGCCGGCTTGCTGCTGCTCAGCCGACGCCACGGCGCGTTCCTGCTGGCGACCGCATTGGTCCTGCACGTGGCCCTCGGACTGCTGGGCGGCGATCCGCTGCCCTTCACGCTGGCGATTTCCCTTCTCGACCTTGCTCAGGTCTATGCCGGCGCGGAGCTGATGAAGTTCCTGCGCACCCCGATCCGCGTGCGCGACATGCGCGGGTTCCTGACCATCGTCATGGTGTCCAGCACCATCGCCGCTGCGACCAATATCCTCGTCAACGGCGTTCTCAGCCTGTGGGCCGGCCACCCGTTCTGGACCGGCTGGAACGGCTGGATCACCTCCAATGTGCTGGGCGTGGCGATCGTCCTCCCGACGCTGCTGATCCTCTTCGACCCTCGGCACCGCGACAGCTTTCCGGCTTCCGTGTCCGAGATTGCCCTCTCGACGATCCTGACCGCGGCCAGCGCCGCGGCGATTTTCCTGATCGACCCGGCGCTGCAGGTGCTGCTGTGCGCGCCGGCCCTGCTCGGCGTCTTTCGAGGCGGCCCCCGCGCCGCCGCCTTGATGATTCCGGCCTCGCTGGCGGCCACGATACCGGCGGTGCTGTACAAGACCGGCCTCAACGTCGAAACCGCCCTGCCGCCGCTGCGCTACGCCGAGTTGATCCACATGGTGCTCTACGGCGTCTGCATGGCCTCGGCGCTGACGCTCAGCCGGCAGTCGCGTCTGCAGGCCCTGCTCGTCCATCGCAACGCCGCCGCCCGAGCCGCCCAGGAACGCGCCCAGGCCGCCAGTCAGGCCAAGTCCGACTTCCTGGCCACCATCAGCCATGAGATCCGCACACCGCTGAACAGCATCCTCGGCTTCGCCGCCCTGGTCGCGGACGAGGCCGAACTCTCGTCCGAGAACCGTCGCCGGTTGGAACTGGTGGGCAGCGCGGGCCGGTCGCTGGCCGAGATCGTCGGCGACCTTCTCGACTTCGCCAAGGTCGAGGCCGGCGCCCTGCAGCTCAATCTCGCCCCGGCCTCGCCCTCCACAGCGCTGCGCGACGCCGCCGCCATTGTCGCGTCGTCAGCCTCCGCCAAGGGTTTGGCGCTTCAGGTCCGAGTCGACCAAGCGGGCGAGGAACTCTTCCAGCTCGACGCCGCGCGGCTGCGGCAGGTGCTGCTGAACCTGCTCGCCAACGCCGTAAAATTCACCGCCGAGGGCGAGGTCGTCGCCCGGCTCACCGTCGGGCCGGCAGCGAGCGCGCTGCGTTTTGAGGTCGCCGACACCGGCATCGGCATCGCGCCGGAGGTCCAAGCCCAGCTCTTCCAGCGCTTCACCCAGGCCGACACCTCGATCAGCCGCAGCTATGGCGGAACCGGCCTGGGCCTGGCCATCAGCCGCGCCCTGGTCACCCAGATGGGCGGGCGGATCGGCGTCGAGAGCGCGCCGGGCCGCGGCTCCACCTTCTGGATCGAGCTGACCGCCGCAACCGCCCAGGCCGTCGAACCGGCCGTCTCGGCGGCAAGAGACGCCGCCATGCCCCAAGCCGCAGCCGCGCCGCGCGTGCTGCTGGTCGACGACCATCCGCTCAATCGCGAGCTGGGCGAGGCGATCCTCACCCTGGCCGGCTGCGAGGTCGCAACGGCGCGGGACGGAGCCGAGGCGCTCGCCGCCGCCGAGCACGGCGGCTACGACCTGATCCTGATGGACGTGCACATGCCGGTCATGGACGGCCTGGCCGCCACCCGCGCCATCCGCGCCCTGCCCCACCCGGTCGGCGCGGTGCCGATCATCGCCCTCAGCGCCGACGTCCTGCCCGAACAGGTCGCGCGCTGCCGCGCGGCGGGGATGAGCAATCACGTGGCCAAGCCGATCGACCGCGACGAGCTGATCGCCGCCGTCGCCCAGGCCTTGGAGGCCGAACCCTTGGAACACGTCCCCGCCGCTGAGTGAGCAGCAGGTTGGCCCGGCAGGGGCGTTCCTGTAAGACCCGCCGCCTATCCCATGCGCAACGGCCTCTTACGGGTTTCCGGCCGCCGCGCGTCGCTCGAGCCCGCATGCAGGAGAAATCCCATGGCGTGGCTCGCCCTTGGTATCGCCGTCTTCACCGAAGTCATCTGGGCGCTCAGCCTCAAGTGGGCCGGGGTCCAGGCCACCTGGCAGGCCGCCAGCGTGCCGATTGCGCTCAGCTTCGTGAACATGGGCCTGCTGGCCCTAGCGATGCGCGGCCTGCCGGCCGGCGCCGCCTACGCCATCTGGACCGGCCTCGGCGCGGTCGGCGTCGGGGTTTGCGGCGCCCTGCTGTTCGGCGAGCGGCTCTCGCCGATGCAGATCGGCTTCATGGGCCTGATCGTTATTGGCGTCGTCGGCATGAAAGCCGCGACGCAGGGCTGAGCGAAGCGCCTGCTTTGACTCACGCCAGCGCTGATGCTCAATGAACATGGTTATCTGAAAAAGGCCTGACCATGCTGAAGCAAACCCTGTGCGCGGCGGCTGCGACTGTCGCTTTGTCTGTCGGCTACGGTGCTCCGGCAGAAGCCGTCGAGCTCTTGCCTTGGAGTTGGGGCTTTGCCGCGATCCGAGACTGCCAGCCGGGATCCTGCTCGCAGGCCGAACTCGCGCTGCAGAACACCTATGCCGCCAACTACAACGCGGACATCAGCATCGCCGTCGACGGCAAGGGCAGCGCCCAACTCTATGCGACGCCGAGCAGCAACTTGGGCTTCCCAATCCTCGGCGCCGCTTCAACGGTTGAGGGCGCCGCCACCAGCACTGCGTTTGTCACGGCCTTCCAGGGCTTTACGAACACCGGCGACCAAGAGCTGCTGCTCAGGTTCACCGGCTCCGTGGACTTCGACCGCACCACCAACTTCGGGTTCGTGACGCCAACCATGGCGGTCCTGGACTCAAGCGTTCGCGACGAGGCCGTCGCCAGCCTTTGGAGCGGCTCCACGTCCGACGGTCTCTTCACCACGGGCTGCGCTTCCGGAACCGGCGCTATCTCCGTGCTCAACCCCGGGCGGCTGGCCAGCTCCACGACGTTCGACACCGCTTCCGGCATGTGTGGGGCTGGCGACGGCTTCATCCATGTGGCCCCCGGCCAGGAGTTCTTCGTCGTCGTTCGGCTGCTGACTTTCCAGTCCCAACCGGGGCTCACAGACGCCTTGCACACCTTCAGCATCGGCTTCTCGTCAGAGATGAGCGACGATCAGGTCGCCCTCGCGTCGCGCTATCTCAGCAATGTGTCGCTTGCCGTGCCGGAGCCCTCGATCTGGGCCATGCTGATCGTCGGTTTCGGGCTGGTCGGGACGACACTTCGAGCGCGAGGCGCGCGCCTCTTGGCCTAGAGGCGACCATCGGGCGATGCGCCGTCGCTCCGGCGATCCTGGCGACGGTTCAACGCTGGGCGAGCCTTGCCAGCATCGACACCAATTCGCGTTCGCGGGTCACGTTCAACTTGGCGAAGATGCTCTTGATCTGGCTGCGCACGGTTTGAAGAGAGGCGCCACGCTCGGCGGCGATTTGCACGCGCGGGACGCCGAGCGCCATGCGCGCCGCCACTTGAGCCTCCGCTGCAGTGAGGCCGAAGGCGCGGGTGAGCACCTTCTCCAGGCCCTGCCAGCTCGGTTCGCCGCCGCGCAGCACGACGATAGCCCGCGGCTCGAACCCTGATGGGGGCGGCGCGCGGGGCAGGCTGATGACGTCGACCACCTGCACCGCGGCCGGTTCGCGGTGATTGCGGTTCACCACCGTCTCGCCCTGTGTGGCCGCCAGATCGCGACAGGCCGCGGCTGCGATGGCCGTCTCCATTTCGCTCGCATCATAGTTCCGCGGCGCCCGCAGCCTGCCATCGACCAGTCGGATCCGTCCGACCGCCAGCGCCGAGGCCGCGCCCGGCGTCAACGCCCTGACCTTGGCTAGGCCGTCGCAGACGAAAGCGGCAATGCCAAGGGCGCCGAGCGGACCGCCAATGACGATCGGCGGTCCGCTCGCCTCCGCGCGCTGCACGCCGCGTTCTGCGGGCATGAAGGATCTCGCCTCGATCGGCTCAAGCAAAAACAACGGGTCCAGCGGCGTGCGCGGGGGCGCGACCGGCGCCCAGGATCGGTGTCCTTCCCCCTCAACCATGCGCTAAGCCCCTCTTAGGTGAATGCCGACGCTCGCGACCAACTCACTCAGAATGTACGCCTGCCAAGCTAAGCCGCAAGCAGGTACACGGATACATAGTCGCAATACACATTGAGCATCCCGCAATTGCGGGATGACGCCAGAGACTGATCGGTTTCTTCCTGTGTTCTTCGGCGAATGGCCGCCGACCAGATTAGCGGGAATTAAGAGCATGAAATTTATTTCGTTAATCGCGATCGGCGCAACGATCGCCGGTTTCGTCGTCACTCCGGTCCTGGCCGGCGAAATCACCGGCAGCAGCAAATCGACGGCGGCCCCGGACCACGCCAATTCGATCTGCGCGTTCTCGGGGCTGAACGACGACCCCGAACTGCCCCCGGTCGGCCGCGTCCAGAACTGGGGCCACAACATGTTGTTCTTCGACCTCAACCCGAAGGACTTCAATCCCGGCGACGCCTGCAATCCGCACGCCGAGCACTAGGCCCGACGGCCCTCACGCCGCCACGACGGGCGGCGTGAGCTGCGGGTCGGCACAGCAGCCAGAAAGGCGAGCCGATGCTCCTTCGCACCATCATTCTTGTCGCCGCGTTTGCGCCCTCGGAAGCAGCCCACGGCGCGGGACTCGACGCGGCGGCGTCGCTGACGCCGGCCTGCCCCATCCCGGTCGCCGCCGAGGCGCCGCCGACGCTGGCGACGCCCCGCCCCCCGGAGCAGGACGACTTCAAGCTGGTCTTCTCCTGCGCCAACTCTACGCCGTCGACTTGAGACACGATCGCCGCAGTTTCCGCCTCCCCCCTCCCCCTCGAGCGAGAGTCCGGCTATACGCGCGCCCATGAGCGCTCAGCCTGGCAAGACCCTCCGCGAAACCGCCGCCGAGTACGGCCTGAAGTCGGAAGAATACGACGTCATCCTGCAACGCCTGAATCGGGAGCCCAACGAGGTTGAGCTCGGCGTGTTCTCGGTGATGTGGTCCGAGCACTGCTCCTACAAATCCAGCAAGATCCACCTGGGCAAGTTCCCGACCACGGGACCGCGGGTGATCTGCGGCCCGGGCGAGAACGCCGGGGTGATCGACATCGGCGATGGCGAGGCCTGCATCTTCAAGATGGAGAGCCACAACCACCCGTCCTACATCGAGCCCTACCAGGGCGCGGCGACCGGCGTCGGCGGCATCATGCGCGACGTCTTCACCATGGGCGCGCGGCCCGTGGCGCTGCTGAACGCCCTGCGCTTCGGCGATCCCAGCCATCCGAAGACCAAGCGCCTGGTGTCGGGCGTCGTCGCCGGCATCGGCGGCTACGGCAACTGCGTGGGCGTGCCCACCGTGGCCGGCGAGACCAACTTCCACCGCGGCTATGACGGCAACATCCTGGTCAACGCCATGTGCGTGGGCCTGGCCGACGCCGACAAGATCTTCTACTCGGCCGCTCCGGCCGCCGGGCTCAGCGTCGTCTACTTCGGTTCGAAGACCGGCCGCGACGGCATCCACGGCGCCACCATGGCGTCGGCCGAGTTCGACGACGCCTCGGACGAGAAGCGCCCGACCGTGCAGGTCGGCGACCCCTTCGCCGAGAAGCTGCTGATCGAAGCCACCCTGGAACTGATGGCGTCCGGCGCCGTCGCCGCCATCCAGGACATGGGCGCGGCCGGCCTGACCTCCTCGTCGGTCGAGATGGCCGGCAAGGGCGGGGTCGGCATCGAGCTCGACCTCGACCATGTGCCGCAGCGCGAAACGGGCATGACCGCCTACGAGATGATGCTGTCGGAAAGCCAGGAGCGCATGCTGGCGATCCTCAAGCCCGGCCGCGAGCGCGACGGCCACGCCATCTTCGAGAAGTGGGGCCTGGACGCCGCCATCATCGGGCTGACCACCGACACCGGCCACCTGGTCCTGAAGCACAAGGGCGAGGTCGTCTGCGACGTGCCGCTGGCGCCGCTGTTCGACGACGCCCCGCTCTATGACCGTCCGTGGGTCGCCCCGGCTCTGCAGCCGCGCCTGGCTCCGGCCGACGTCGCCGCCCCGGCCGACTACGCCGCCGCTGTGGTGAAGCTGATGTCGAGCCCCGACATGGCCTCCAAGCGCTGGCTCTGGGAGCAGTACGACCGCCACGTCATGGCCGACACCCTGGAGGACTCCGCCACCGGGGCCGACGCTGGCATCGTGCGCGTGCACGGGTCGAAGAAGGCGCTGGCCGTCACCTCCGACTGCACCCCGCGCTACGTGCTGGCTGATCCCTACGAGGGCGGCAAGCAGGTGGTCGCCGAAGCCTGGCGCAACCTGACCGCGGTCGGCGCCGACCCGGTCGCCATCACCGACAACCTCAACTTCGGCAATCCGGAGCGGCCCGAGATCATGGGCCAGATCGTCCGCGCGATCGAAGGCATGGCGCAGGCCTGCCGCGAGCTCGACTTCCCGGTCGTGAGCGGCAACGTCTCGCTCTACAACGAGACCAACGGCGCGGCCATTCCGCCGACCCCGACGGTCGGCGCTGTCGGCCTGATCCCCGACTACGCCCGCCGCGCGGACTTCGCCGGCATGCAGGACGGCGACGCCCTGGTGCTGATCGGGGCGACGGTCGGCGAGCTGGGCGCCTCGATGTACCTGCGCGAGGTGCTCGGCCAGGAAGCCGGCGCCCCGCCGCCGGTCGACCTGGCGCTGGAGCGCAAGACCGGCGACCTCGTGCGAAACCTGATCCTGTCCGGCCAAGTCACTGTTTGTCATGATCTTTCTGACGGAGGCTTGATCGCCGCGGCGACCGAGATGGCGCTGGCCTCGAAGCGCGGCTTCTCCCTCGTGTTTCGCAAATTGGACGACGTCCACGCCCAGCTGTTCGGCGAGGACCAGGCCCGCTATCTGGTCGCCGTGAAGGACGCCGCCCCCATCCTCGCCGCGGCGCAAGCGGCCGGTGTCGAGGCCGCCGTGATCGGCCGGGCCGGTGGTTCGGACCTGGCGGTCGAGGGCCTCTTCAGCCTGCCGTTGACCGATCTGCGCACCGCCCACGAGGGCTGGATGCCCGCCTATATGGGCAGCTGACGATGGCCAAGCTCCGCCGCCTCATCGACCTTCCCGGCGTCCGCGACCTCGAGGACAAGGCGCTGATGCAGCCGCGCTACGCCGACGCCGACGCCCGCACGACCTATCCCGAGATCGACGAGCTTTCGCGCGCCCTCTTCGGCATCACCCAGGACGAGGCCGACGACGTGCCTCGGCCGGAGGGCTGGGACCGCATCGACCGCAAGCCGGCCCGCGACCAGGTGATCGCCTTCGAGGCCGAGGGCTGGGACGTCACCGACGACAAGCGCCGCCCGTTGCGGATGCTCGACCACTTCGCGCCGCAGCTCTGGCTCGCCCTGCGCGGCGTGGCCGGCGAACTGCCCTTCCAGGCCGAAGCCGACCCCGACGACGCGGTCTATTCGTCCCTCGCCGCCGACGCCGCCAAGTTCCGGCGCGACCGCCGCTAGAGCTTGACAGCTTCAAGTGGAAGCCGGTTGAAGCGACCGTCACGCTCTACACTTTTGAAGATAGACCCTTTTTTTGTCCGGTTCAGGTGAATCCACCTGAACCGGAAAGGGTCTAGACCGTCGCCTTGCTGAGCAGCTCCAAGGCCGCGGCGGCGAACGCCTCCATGTTCGCGGCCCGGTCGTCCGAGCCGGTCTCGATGGTGGTCACGAATTCGATCGGGCCGGAGATCGCCACGCAGGTGTGGCCCGCGGCGTCGCCGTAGGGATTGCCGGTCGGTCCCGCCGCGCCTGTCTCCGAGACGCCCCAGGTCGCCCCGAACCGCTCGCGCACCGTGCGGGCCAGCAGCATGGCGTATGGCTCGCTGGACGAGCGCATGCCCGCCAGCGCCTCCTTCGGGATCTCCATCAGCATCACCCGCGCCTTGGGCGTATAGACCACCCCGCCGCCCAGATAGTAGGCCGAGGCCCCCGGCACGCTCAGCAGCGCCGCGCTGATCAACCCGCCGGACGAGCTTTCCGCCACCGCCACGGTATGCTTGGCCGCCTTCAGCCGCTCGCCCAGTTCAGCCGCCTGCGTCATTAGAGCCCGCATCCCGATCTTCCCCTCAGATTTTCCGTTGCCAGCCGGCGCACGCGGCTCATGATGCCCGCAATTAGAACCAACGGTATTCTTTCGGGAGGATTTTTATGGACGCCCAATCTCAGTGGACGGGGCTCGACGCCGGTCGCCTGGAGCGCATCGACGAGCATATGGAACGATCCTACATCGGATCGCAGAAGATCATGGGCGCCCAGATCGCCGTCGCCCGCCGCGGCCAGCTGGCCTACCGCAAATCGTTCGGGTCCATGGACCTGGAACGCAACAAGCCGATGGCCGACGACGCCATCTTCCGTATCTATTCGATGACCAAGCCGATCACCTCGGTCGCGTTGATGACCCTCTATGAAAAGGGCCACTTCCAGCTGACCGACCCGGTCAGCCGCTACGTCCCGTCCTGGAAGAACCACCGCGTGTGGGTCTCCGGTGAAGGCGAGAGCATGGTCACCGAGGCGCCGCGCCGCCCGGTCACCTTCCGCGACGTGCTCTGCCACACCGGCGGCTTCACCTATGGCGGCGGCCTGCCGGGCGTGGGCCTCCAACACCCGGTCGACAAGATCTACCGCGACCTGAAGGTCCGCAGCGTCGGCGGCGCCGACACCATGACGACCTTCCTGGACAAGCTGGCCCAGGTGCCGCTGCTCTATCATCCCGGCGAGCGCTGGATGTACTCACTGGCGACCGACATCTGCGGCGCCCTGGTCGAGGTGATCTCCGGCAAGCCGTTCGCCGAGTACCTGCAGGACGAGATCTTCGGCCCGCTCGGCATGAAGGACACCTCGTTCTTCGTCGCCCCCGACAAGGTCGACCGGTTCTGCGCCAACTATCAGCGCGGCCCGGACAAGAAGCTGAAGCTGATCGACGATCCCGCCACCTCGGCCTTCACCCAGGATCCCGGCTTCAAGTCCGGCGGCGGCGGCCTGACCGGCACCACCGACGACTACATGCGCTTCTGCGAGATGCTCCGCCGCGGCGGCGAACTGGACGGCCACCGCGTCCTCGGCCCGCGCACGCTCGAGATGATGCACATGAACCACCTGGCCGGCGGCCAGGACCTGTCGACCATGGCGATCGGCTCCTTCTCGGAGACCGCCAACGACGGCGTCGGCTTCGGGCTCGGCTTCGCCTCGACCAAGGGCCAGGTGGAGACCGGCTCGCTGGGCGCCGGCGACTACTACTGGGGCGGCGCGGCCTCCACCATCTTCTGGGTCGACCCGAAGGAAGAGCTCTCGGTGGTGTTCATGACCCAGCTGATGCCGTCGGGAACCTTCAATTTCCGCGGCCAGCTCAAGAGCCTGATCTACTCCGCCATCGTCGACTGAGGACTTAGGGGACGTCGATGGACCTGCTCGTCAACATCGACGTCCCCGACCTCGCCACCGCCGAGGCCTTCTACACCAGCGCCTTCGACCTCAAGGTCACCCGCCGCTTCGGCGACGGCGGGGTCGAACTGTCGGGCCTGCCGGTGCGGCTCTATCTGCTGCTCAAGCCCGAAGGCTCGGTCGGGGCCGGCGAGGATCCACGCCGCTATCTGCGCCATTGGACGCCCGTGCATCTAGACGTCGTGGTCGAGGACCTGGACCCGGCCCTCGCCCGTGCGCTGGCCGCCGGAGCCACCCTCGATTCCGAGCCGGAGACCCACGCCTGGGGCCGCATCGCGGTGCTGGCCGACCCCTTCGGCAACGGCTTTTGCCTGCTGCAGTTTCTGGGGCGCGGCTATGAGGAGGTCGCCCCCGCGATCTGAAGGCTTGCGCCCAGGCGAACCGCCTGCCCAATCCAGCGGTTGTTAAGCTTTCTGACGCAGAAAGATTCGTTGAGTGGAGCCGCCATCATGCCCATGTCCATCGCCGACCTGGAAAGCAACCTGAGAGAGGCGTTTCCGGACGCCGATATCTCGATCGACGATCTGGCCGGCGACGGTGACCACTACCGCGCGCGCATCGTCTCCCCCGTCTTCGCTGGGCTCTCGCGGGTCAAGCAACATCAGCTGGTCTACGGCGCTCTGAAGGGCAAGGTGGGCGGCGAGTTGCACGCCCTGGCCCTTGAAACCTCCGCCCCGAGCTGAAGGGGGACCGGTGCGCTATCGTCCCTTCGGCGCGTCGGGAAAGGCGGTTTCCGCCGTAAGCCTGCTGTTGCGGGACGCTCCTAACATGAGCTCGCCGTCGGCCTGGCGGGCGACCGCCTTCGCCGCGATGGAGTGCGGCGTGAACTGCTTCGAGGTCACCGCCGGTTCGGAAGTCCTGGCGCTGGGCGTCGGCGAGGCGCTGAGCGCCGTGGAACGGCGACTGATCTTCCTCGGGTGGCGGATGCGTGGGACCCCAGCCGGGGTCATCACCGCGCGCGACGTCGCCGACAGCGTTCGCATGGCGTTGCAGAAGACCCGCGCCGGCTATCTCGACCTGCTGATGATGGACGAGGCGGCGATCGAGACCCTGACGCCGGACGCCCATCACTATCTGGGCGACCTGAAGTCGAGCGGCGTCTGCCTCCAGGTCGGCGTGGCCGGCGACGGACCGGCCATCGAGCGCTGCATCGCCAGCGAGGTCTTCGACGTCCTGGCGACCTCGTTCAACCTGGTCTCCGATTGGCAGGCGCGGCGACGCATTCGCGACGCCTCCGAAGCCAACATGACCCTGATCGGCTGCGATCCCTTCCCGGCCGGTCTGCAGGCCACCCCCTCGGTGCGCCCCGAAGCCGAGCGGCCGATGCGCCGCGGCCTGCTGGGCGGCCGGCGCCCGGACCCGCTGCAGGCCAGCGTCGGCGCCTATGGATTCCTCGAGGACACGCCGGGCTGGACCCACGAGGAGCTCTGCCTGGCCTTCGCCCTGACCGAGCCGGCCTTCGCCACGATCCAGCTGGAAGCCTGGCGAGCCGCCTCCATCGAGCAGATGGCCGCCGTGCCCGACCGCGACATGCCGACCGGCGTCGCCGCCCAGATCGAGATGGCCCGGTTCGGCCAGATCGCGACCCAGCGCCGCGCCTGACGCGCCCGGTGCTTGACCCGAAGCCCCGGGCTCCCTAGCTCTGAGGCGAATTCTTCGCCGCAAAGGCCCAAGTCATGACCGACGCCACGACCGCCAATCCCTCCCACGAGTTCATCGCCAAGGCCGTGACCGAGAACCCGGTTGTCCTGTTCATGAAAGGCGTGCCGGAAGAGCCCCGCTGCGGCTTCTCTTCGGTGGTCGTGCAGATCCTCGATCACCTGGGCGCGGACTTCGTCGGCGTCGACGTCCTGCAGAGCGACGTCCTGCGCGATGGCATCAAGTCCTACACCGACTGGCCGACCATCCCGCAGCTCTACGTGAAGGGTGAATTCGTCGGCGGCGCGGACATCATCCGCGAGATGTTCCAGTCCGGCGAACTGAAGACCCTGCTGGTCGAACAGGGCGTCCTGGCCGCGTGAGTCGACTGCTCGAGCCGCCTGCCGGCCGACAGGTCTTCACCCGAGAGTTCACCCCCGCGCCGTCGGACATCGACGGCAACGGCCATGTGAACAACGTCGTCTATGTTCGCTGGATTCAGGACATGGCGACCTCGCACTGGAACGCCCGCCAGCCGCACGACGAACAGGCCCGGTGGGCCTGGATCGTGCTGCGGCACGAGATCGACTATCGCCGCGCCCTGATGCCGGGCGAGACGGCCACCGGCCGCACCTGGGTCTCCGACGCGCCCGAAGGGCCGCGCTTCGACCGCTTCGTGCGCATCGACGGCCCGGACGGCGCGATGTGCGCGCAGGCCCGCACCGTCTGGTGCATGATCGAACAGTCCACCGGCCGGCCCAAGCGGGTCACGCCTGAGATCGTTGAACGCTTCATCTGAGCCCGTTCCAGGAGGGTCAGTGTTGAGTACCGAGATCCTGCCCCTGCGCTGCGGCACGCTGCGTGCGCCCGCCAGGCGCCTCGAGACCGCTGCGACGGGCGACCTGACCATTCCGGTCTACGCCTTCCTCATCAGGCATCCGAGCGGTCGCCACGCCCTGTTCGACGCCGGCCTGGCGCTGAGCGATCACGGCACGACCCTGTTCGAGGATTTCTACAATGAGCTGCCGGTGGGACATGACGTGGCGGCCCGCGCCAGCGCCGCGGGCGTCGACCCGACGCGGATCGAGGCCTTGGTCCTTTCGCACTCCCACTACGACCACGTCGGCGGCGCGCCGCTGATCCCCAACGCCAGGATCCTCATTCACCGGGACGAGGAGCTGCGCACTCTCGACAGCGGCCACGACCTGCTGCGCACCGAGGACGCTCACGACCTGTTCGGTGACGGCTCGGTCGAGGTGTTCGCAACGCCGGGACACACCTGCGGCCACCAATCGCTGCGGGTCTTCCGGGAAGGCGGGGCCGACGTGCTGGCCGGCGACGCCTGCTACTTCTGCCGCTCGCTGGACCGTGACGACGTCGATCAGCCTCACCCGTTCGACAAGGCCCAGTACCTGGCGACCAAGCGACGCCTGGTGCAGATGCGGGCGCAGGGAGATTTCGTCATTCCCGGCCACGACGAGGCGTTCCTGGACAACATCCCGGCCGGCAGCGCGGTGCGGGCCAGCGCTGTCAGCCGGCTCTAACTGCCCGGCCCAGTCCAGGCGGCCAGCGGGTTCATCAGGAAGACTGGCGCCCGCGCATCCAGCCCCAGCTCGGCCCAGGTGAAGCTCAGTTCGGTCTTGCCCATCGCGAACGAGCGGCATTGGTCGAGGCGCTTGCGGGCGAAGGACAGAGTCACCGCCTGGCCCTTGCGCTCAACATAGAAGGCGAAGTCGGCCTTTTTCGTGCAGCCGTTGGACGCGACCTGGATCACCAGCGCGTCCCGGCCGGCGATGGCGGAATAGACCGCCTCTAGTTCGGGATGCGTGCTGTTGTCGGCGGCGGTCAGCACAGGCGGCGGCGCAGCGGTCGCGCAGCCGGACAGCAGGGCGAGCCCCGCGATAAGCAACAAGCGGCGATTCATCGCCCTAATCCGCCACACAACGCCGCAAAGCAAAAGGCCCCGGATCGCTCCGGGGCCTTCGCTAATTGTCGCTGGTCGTCGGCGCCGATTAGGACGCGTAGAATTCGATAACCAGGTTCGGTTCCATCTTCACCGGGTACGGGACCTCGGAGAATTCCGGAGCGCGGATGAACTTCGCGCTCATCGCCTTGGCGTCGACCTCGACGTAGTCCGGCGTGTCGCGTTCGCCCGATTGCAGGGCTTCCAGCACCAGGGCCATGTTCTTCGAGCGCTCACGGACCGACACGATGTCACCGGCCTTCACGCGGTAGGACGCGATGTTGACGCGCTTGCCGTTCACCAGCACGTGGCCGTGGTTCACGAACTGACGGGCGGCGAACACGGTCGGCACGAACTTGGCGCGGTAGACCACCGCGTCCAGGCGGCTTTCCAGCAGGCCGATCAGGTTTTCCGAGGTGTTGCCCTTGCGGCGGGCGGCTTCCTCGTAGGTGCGCGAGAATTGCTTCTCGGTCAGGTTGCCGTAATAGCCCTTCAGCTTTTGCTTGGCGCGCAGCTGCAGGCCAAAGTCCGAGACCTTGGACTTGCGGCGCTGACCGTGCTGGCCGGGGCCGTACGAGCGCTGATTGATCGGGGACTTCGGGCGACCCCAGATGTTTTCGCCCATCCGGCGGTCGATTTTGTACTTGGCGCTATGGCGCTTCGACATAGTCGTCTCTTTCTATTCGACCGGGCCGGCGTCCCCGCAACTGGGGACGCGATCTCAACGGCGGCGTCTGGTCACCCGTCATAGTATCGCGGCCACCGGACAGTGCCCGGCGGCGCGAAGGGGCGGTGTATGACCTCCCGGGCGTCAGGAGTCAACGCCGGGAGCTATCGGCAGCGGGGCTTGCCCATGGCGTCGACGCGACAGCGGGTGGTGACGCCGTTCTGGTCGCGCACCACCGTGGCGCCCATGGCGTCGGTGCGGAATCGTCGGGGCAGCCTACCCGCTGACTCTCGGCATCACGACTTCACCAGAGCTCCGCACCCACAAACAGACGTTCCGAGCGCGCCAATGCGAGTAGCGGACGCCAGTAGCTTCCGCTCATGGGGGCGACGGCTATCTCCGCTACTGACCCATTGCGGACATAGCCACAGCTCCGCCGTCGGACGCGCAGATCGGCGGGGACTAGTCGGGCGAAACGCGCGGATCACCCGCGATGGCGCGGCCGCCCTCCAGCCAGGCGATCAGGGCTGGCGGCAGAGCGGCCTCCACCTTGGCGCGGTAGAGGGCGAGATCGGCCTCGTCGACCTCGCCCTTCCAGCGGCCGTTGGTGGCCTTGTGCATGAAACTCCTGTGGCCGCCTTCGAGGCCCATCTCCATGCCAGCCAGCAAGCGGTCGCCATCGCGCTTCATCGCCTCGAACGTGGCCGCCTCCACCAGTGCGGACCAGATGGCCTCGTTCACGGGAATGTGGAGGAAGGCGGAAATGCGCCGCATCTCGCCGTCCAGATCGGCCTTCAGGTCGGCGTAGTGGACCAACAGCACGTTGTCCGCCTCGCGCCGGTCCCAGTAGGTGCGCTCCAGCGCAAGGAAACCCTCGGCGGTATGCATGCCCTCGGCCTCCACCCAGTAGTGGAAGAACTCACGCGCGGTGCGCGGCGGGCGCGGCATCGGCGCGCCAATGGCGGGATCGCCAAGCCCGACGGCGTCGAACCGCGCCCAGGCTTCGGCGGTGCGGTTGTTCAGGTGGTTCAGGTGCGACATCGCCACGTCGCGCCCGTCACGCGCCGTGTGGAGGTAGCGGACCTCGTCGTAGAGCGGAAAGGCATCCATCGGCAGGTGCGTCTTGATGAAGCGCCGATGCTCCTGGGCCTCCAGCCCCGGCAGGATCGCCTCCAGCGGCGCGAAGAATCGTGCGTCCAGCCAGGGGCTCAACCTGCCCAGATGTCGCGGCTCCGGGGACTGGAAGACCAGCAGGTTGACGATCTGCTGCGTCCAAGTGGTGCCGACCTTGGCGGCGGTGCCAATGATGATGTCGCCCGGCCGGGGCTTGTACTGCTCCCAGTAGCGGCTGTCGGAGTTATAGTCGCGGACGACGCGCGTCGGCGCGTGAGTGAGCATGGCCGTTCCCAGTCTTCCGGGCGATGCTATGACCCTCTCGCGGGGTTGGCAATTTCCCGCATTTCTGTGGCGCAGGCCATCACCGCCCTCGCCCTCTTTGGCGCCACTGCCGCGCTCACATCGCCGTCGCGCCGGACGCGCCCGGTCCGCGCCGACGGGGTCAAGGTCACGACCATGCGGCCCAATCCCGAAGACCTGTCGGCGGGCGACCGCCGCCGCGTCTATGGCTACCGGGAGTAGCGCCTTCCCAGAGCGCAGTTTTCAGGCGTAACTAGCAGGCGACGTCACGAAGATCGTTTCTGGGAGATCCCGATGCGAGTGGCTTTGCTTTCCGCGGCGCTTGGCGCCGGCCTGATTTACCTGTCGCCTGCCGTCTCCAGCGCCCAATCCATGCCAGCCGGTCACACGATGGGACCGATGCGGATGCCGGGCGCCCCGATGCCGACGGTCTATATGGGCCAGGCCGACAAGCCGGGCGCACCGATCTTCGATGGGCTGGGCGCCCACAAGCACCCGATCTCGACCAAGAACCCGCAGGCTCAGAAGCTCTTCGATCAAGGCGTCAACCTGCTGTTCGGCTTCAACCACGCCGAGGCGATCCGCTCGTTCCGGGAGGCCGCGCGCCTGGATCCGGACTGCGCGATGTGCTGGTGGGGCGTGGCCTTCGCCCTGGGCCCCAACATCAACCTTCCGATGCCGGAGGACGCCGTCGCCCCCGCCTGGGAAGCGCTGAACAAAGCCAAGTCCCTGCGCGCCAAGGCCTCGCCGCGCGAACAGGCCTGGATCGACGCCCTGGCCGCCCGCTATGCCGCCGCGCCGACCGCTGACCGCAAGCCGCTGGACGTGGCCTTCGCCAAGGCCATGGGCGATCTGGCGCGAGCCGATCCAACCGACCTGGACGCGGCGACCTTCTACGCCGAAGCCATGATGGACACCCAGCCATGGGACTACTGGGAGGCCGACGCCAAGACGCCAAAGGGCAACGGCGCCGCGATCCTCAGCACGCTTGAGAGCGTTCTGGCCAAGGCGCCTGACCACCCCGGCGCGCTGCACCTCTATATTCATGCGGTCGAGGCCTCGAACACGCCCGAACGGGCCGAAGCCGCCGCCGACCGACTGGCGCCCCTGATGCCCCAGGCCGGCCACATCGTGCACATGCCCTCGCACATCTATTACCGGGTCGGCCGCTACGCCGACGCCGCACGCGTCAACGAGCAGGCGGCCCTGACCGACGAGGCCTACATCGCCGCCTGCCGTGCGCAGGGCTTCTATCCAGCCGGCTACTACGGCCACAACATCCACTTCCTGTGGACCTCGGCGGAGATGGAGGGCCGCTCCAAGACTTCAGCTGACGCCGCGCGCCGGTTGGTCAAGGCGGTGGACGCCGAGAAGACGGCCGCCCAGCTTCCGCTGGCCGAACTGTTCGTCTTCACCCCGATGGTGAACAACCTGCGCTTTGGACAGTGGGACGCGGTGCTGGCGACGCCGCGGCCGCCTGCAGGCCTGAAGCTCGACAACGCGATCTGGCTCTATGCGCACGGGATCGCGGCGGCCAATAAGGGCGACCGCGCCACGGCCCGCGCGAACCGCGCCGAGCTGGAGACGCTGACCAGGGCCGACTTCTCCGCCTATGAGCCCTTCGCCATCCCGGCCAAGCCGATGACCGAGCTGGCCTTGGCCATGCTGGACGGCGAGATCGCCCGCAAGGACGGCAATCTTGATCTGGCTGTCGCCAGCTTCAAGCGCGCGTCGGCGATGGAGCGGCAGTTGCCCTATACCGAACCGGCCTACTGGCATCAGCCGGTCGCCCACTATCTGGGCGCGGCGCTGCTTGAGGCTGGCCGTGCGGGCGAGGCCGAGGCGGTCTATCGCGACAGCCTGATGCACTACCGTCGCGACGGCTGGGCGCTTTATGGCCTGAGCCAGGCCCTCGCCCGCCAGGGCAAGACGCAGGATGCGGCGGCCGCCACGGCGCAGTTCAACGACGCCTGGAAGATGGCCGACGTGAAGCTCACCGCTTCGCGGTTCTAGGAGGGCGGCTTCTGGGCCGCCTTCTCGCGCGCCATCTTCTCCAGCGAGCGGCCGCGGCCCTTGGAGAGCGCCGTCACCACGCCGCGGAAGGTGCGCACCTCCTGGTCGGAGAACCGCGCCCGACTTAGGGCCGAGCGCAGGTTCTGGACCATCGACGGCTTCTTCTCCGGCGGATGGAAGAAGCCGGCGTCCTCCAGCTCGCGCTCGAAGTGCTCGTAGAGGCCCAGCATGGCGGTGGCGTCGGCCGGCGGCGGGCCTTCGCGGAAGATCGGCGGCGCGCCGGTCTCCACCGTCATCCGCCATTCGTAGGCGTTGATCGCCACGGCCTGGGCCAGGTTGAGCGAGCGGAAGCGCGGGTCGATCGGCAGGGTGACCACCGCCTGGCAAAGCGCGATGTCGGCGGTCTCCAGGCCGGCGCGCTCGCCGCCGAACAGCAGGCCGACCGACCGGCCCTCCGCGACCTCGGCCGAGAGCGTGGCCGCCGCCTCGCGCGGCGTGATCACCGGCAGCTGCAGCTCGCGCGGGCGCGCGGTCGTGGCGTAGACCAGGTGCAGGCCGGCGATCGCTTCCTCGACACTGTCATAGACCCGGGCGGCGTTGAGCGGCCACTCGGCCCCGGACGCGGCGGCCCAGGCGTGCTCTTGCGGCCAGCCGTCGCGCGGATTGACCAGGCGCAGGTCGGCGAGGCCGAAATTGGCCATCACCCGGGCGACCGCCCCGATGTTCTGGGCCAGTTGCGGGGCGTTGAGGATGATGCAGGGCGGGGCGGCGGATTCCATGCCGCGTTTTCGACTGGCGAGGGCGCCGAATGCAAGCTTGGCCTGCACGGCGGCTTCAGGCGAAGCTACCGCGCGCCGTGCTCTTTGCGTCCGCGCCCCGGCCTAGTATACGGCCACTACCCCATCCGTTCACTCCCACTGGAGCGCTCCGCCCTCATGGCCAAGATTAAAGTCGCCAACCCCGTCGTGGATATCGACGGGGACGAGATGACCCGCATCATCTGGAAGTGGATCAAGGACAAGCTGATCTTCCCGCATCTGGACATCGATCTGGATTACTACGACCTGGGAATCGAGCACCGCGACGCCACCGACGACAAGGTCACCGTGGACGCGGCTGAGGCCATCAAGCGCCATGGCGTCGGCGTGAAGTGCGCGACGATCACCCCCGACGAAGCCCGGGTCGAAGAGTTCGGCCTGAAGAAGATGTGGAAGTCGCCGAACGGCACCATCCGCAACATCCTCGGCGGCGTCGTCTTCCGCGAGCCGATCATCTGCAAGAATGTGCCGCGCCTGATTCCCGGCTGGACTCAGCCGATCATCGTCGGCCGCCACGCCTTCGGCGACCAGTACAAGGCCACCGACTTCAAGGTTCCCGGCAAGGGCCGCCTGACCATCAAGTGGGAAGGCGACAACGGCGAGACCATCGAGCACGAAGTGTTCGAGTTCCCGGGCGGCGGCGTCGCCATGGGCATGTACAACCTCGACGACTCGATCCGCGAATTCGCGCACGCCTGCCTGAACTACGGCCTGCAGCGGAAGTACCCGGTCTACCTGTCGACCAAGAACACGATACTCAAGGCCTATGACGGCCGCTTCAAGGACATCTTCGCCGAGGTCTACGAGGCCGAATACGCGGCCAAGTTCAAGGAAGCCGGCATCGTCTACGAACACCGCCTGATCGACGACATGGTCGCCTCGGCGCTGAAGTGGTCCGGCGGCTTCGTCTGGGCCTGCAAGAACTACGACGGCGACGTGCAGTCCGACCAGGTCGCTCAGGGCTTCGGCTCGCTGGGCCTGATGACCTCGGTGCTGATCACCCCGGACGGCAAGATCATGGAATCGGAAGCCGCCCACGGCACCGTGACCCGCCACTTCCGCCAGCATCAGCGCGGCGAATCGACCTCGACCAACTCGATCGCCTCGATCTTCGCCTGGACCCAGGGCCTGAAGCACCGCGCCAAGCTGGACGGCAATCCGGAGCTGGAGCACTTCGCCGAGACCCTGGAAAAGGTCTGCGTCGACACCGTCGAAAGCGGCTCGATGACCAAGGACCTGGCCCTGCTGGTCGGCGACACCCAAGGCTGGCTGACCACCGAGGGCTTCATCGACAAGGTCGCGGCCAATCTCGAAGTGGCCCTGGCCAAGTCGGCGGCCTAAGGCCGTGAACGACCGCGCGGCCGGCGAGTTCGACCTCGGCCGCGCGGTCTTCCGGCTGATCGTCACACTGATCGTGGGAGCGGCGCTGGCCTTCGTGGCCGCGCCGTTCTTTGCATTTCGGGCCGTGAAGGCCGCGGCCCGCGACGGCGACGGCTACACCCTGGCGCAGTTGATCGACTATCCGGCGGTGCGCCAAGGCCTGCGCCCCCAGGTCTCCGCCAAGCCGGTGGCCGGCCCCGCGCCGCCCGACATCTGGACCGACCCGATCGGAGCCGTCCGGCGGGCCATCGAGCCGGTCGTCCCGGTTCCGGCGAACATCGAGCCCTTCCTCGGCGCGCCAGGGCTCTACGACCTCACCCGCGGCTTCGCCCCAGGCGCCGCTCCGGCAGGCGCGAAGAGCTCGTGGCTGCCGCAGTTGCGCTACTGGGACCCCAATCGGGCCCGGTTCATCGCCCGGCCCAAGGGCAAGGGCGCCAAGGACGCCAAGGACGACGGCGTGATCTTCACCTTCGAGCGCCGCGACCTGCTCACCTGGAAGCTCGTCCAGATCAGGCTGCCGCAGGCCGCATGAGAGCCCTGACGCCGATCCTCGCCGCGCTGGCGCTCGGGGCCTGCAGCCGGGCCGCCCCCAACACCCCGCTGGCCGCCGCCGAGGCCGAAGACGCCGCCTGCGCGGTGCCCGTTGACCTGCAACCGGCGCCGGTCGAGCCTGCCCCGCCGCACGAGATCGTCCGCGACGCCGAGACCGTCTCCTACATGCTGGCCCTGATCTGGTCGCCGGAATGGTGCCGCACGCACGCGGATACAGCCGAGGGCCGGGGCCAGTGCCGCGACAACCGCTTCAGCTTCACCGTCCATGGGCTGTGGCCGAACGGGACCGGCAAGCGACATCCCCGCTATTGCCAGCCGGCCGGCGCGCTAGAGCCCGCCACCGTTCGCCGCCACTTCTGCATGACCCCATCGCCGCAGTTGCTGCAGCATGAGTGGGCCGCCCACGGCGTCTGTGGTTGGACCAACCCCGACCAGTATTTCCGGGCCGCCGACCGCCTTTGGCGGCAGCTGGACGCTCCCGATCTCCGCGCACTCCCCGCCGGGTCCGGCACCGCGGGAGACCTGCGTGAAGCCTTCGTGGCCGCCAATCCCCGCCTGGGCCGCGACAGCCTTTACGTGAAGGTCGGCTCCGGCAATCGGCTGGAGGAGGTCCGCGTCTGCTACGACCTCAAGTTCGAACCGAAGGCCTGCGCCGGCCTCGGCGCGCCCGACCATGTTCGTCTGACCATCGAACCGATAGGTCGCTAAGGTTCTTGTTTCGTTCTCGCCGCGGCGTTAGGTTTCGCGCCAATCAACGGGAGACGAACCACATGATTGGCTATGTCACGATCGGCGCGCTGAACGTCGAGGACGCAATGCCCTTCTACGACGCCGTGCTGGGCGCGATCGGCTATGAGCGGCAGTTCTTCGACGGCGGCTGGGCCGGCTACGGCCCCTCCGGCCAGGACGCCAACACCTTCATCTGCCCGCCCTTCGACGGCCAGCCGGCCCGCGGCGGCAACGGCATCATGATCGCCTTCAAGGGCGAGACGAAGGAGGCGGTCGCCGCCGCCCACGCCGCGGCCCTGGCCCATGGCGGGAGCGACGAGGGCGCGCCAGGCGCCCGCCCGGCTGAGTCGACCAGCTTCTATGGCGCCTATGTGCGCGATCCGACGGGCAACAAGATCGCCATCTTCACCAAGCCCTGAGCTTGACCATGGCGGGCGGGGTCTCCCATCCTGGCGGCCTCGCCCCCTGAGGATCGTCCCATGCGCACTGCAGCCTCCACGCTCGCCTGCATTCTTATGCTCGCTGGTCCAGGCGCCGCGGGGGCTGAGGTGTGCAAGACCTGGGGACCGGCCGAGCCGTTCGGCGTGCTCGACACGGCGCTGGTGAACGAAGCCAGCGGTCTCGACGTCTCGGTCGGCTATCCCGACCGGCTCTACCACAACAACGATTCCGGCGACGACCTGCGGTTCTACCTCTCCGACCTCAAGGGCGAAGCCGCGCGCGCCGTCGACGTCGAAGGCCCCAAGCCGCTGGATATCGAAGAACTGTCCCTGGGTCCCTGCGGCCAGGACACCTGCCTCTACCTCGGCGATATCGGCGACAACCCGGTTAAGCGCACCGAGGTGGTCTTTACGCTGGTCCGCGAGGTCGAGGATTTCGCAAACAAGGTGAACCCGCTGCGCACCGTGCGCGCCCGCTATCCGGACGGCCCGCACAACGCCGAGGCCTTCGCCGTTCATCCGAACGGCGACCTCTTCCTGGTCACCAAGCCCGCGGACGCGGTGATGGCGACGCCGGTCCCGGCCAGGGTCTACCGGCTGAGCGCCGCCCAGCTCCGCAACGACCACGAGGTGCAGACCTTCGAGCACGTCGGCGAAATCGACCTGCCGACCTTCATGGGCAAGGCGCCCTTCCCCGCCTCGATCTCCACCGGCCTCGATATCTCCGCCGACGGCAAGCGGGCGATCCTGCTGACCTATCTGGCGGCCGTGGACCTGGGCTTCGATCTCTCCAAGGGCATGCCGGCCGAATGGATCGAGGGCCGCGACTACCGGGTCGTGAAGCTCGACCCGATGCCTCAGGAAGAAGCCGTGGCCTGGCTGCCGGATGGCAAGGGCTTCCTCTACGACACCGAATTGGCCCGTGGCTCCAAGAGCGCGCCGATCAAGCGCGTGCTCTGCCAGGACTAGCCGCGGCAGGAACTGAGCGACAAAAAAGGCCGGGGCGAACCCCGGCCTTTTCCGTAGATGGAATTCGGCGTTGCTTAGGCGGTCGCGAAGGCCGAGCGGCGGCGGCGGATCGCCGTGCCGGCCAGGCCGAAGCCCGTGATCATCATCGCCCAGGTCGCCGGTTCCGGAACCGCCGAGGTCGGCATCCTTTCCAGGTAGAACTTGGCGTAGACGCCGGTCGAGTTGTTCTGGCCTTGGCCGAACGTGCCGGAGTTGTCAGCGAAGACAAAGACCTTCATCAGGCCGGTGCCGCCGAAGCTGAAGCTGTCGGTTGGGTTGGAGAAGTCGATCGTGCCGTAGTTCGGGAAGATGAACCAGCCGAAGTTGCCCTCGGTGCTGCCCGAAACGTCACCGCCAACCGACGGCTGGGTGAAGGTGAAGTTGATCTTGAACGGGTCGGCTTCGAAATCGTCCGAGCCGATGCTTTCGCCGGCCCAGATGTCGAACAGCTTCACGACTTCGAAATCCCACGGGAAGGTGGCGTCGAGGTTGAAGTTCAGGTTCCCGGTCGAGCGGCTCAGGTCGATGTTCAGACCGTTGCTGGAGCCGTCATGGTACTGGGTGTTGAACGAGCCGACGAAGGTCACGGCGGCGGCCGGGGTGGCGGCGATGGCGGCGACCGCGAGCGCGCCAGCCGCAACGATGGACGATAGGTACTTCATGTAAGCCCCTGGTTGGTTACAGCCCGCGTCAAACTGACGCTATTTCACGTGGTGAATTAGGCCTTAACGATTACGCAGACAATAGCACTCGCCTTAGGCGCGAATTAAGATTGCGTGTTCGTCGACCGTCGTTAGAATTTTGAACACCGAAGGCCCGAAACGCCACGCCATAAGGCGGATAGCCGACATTTCGAGCGGGGCGGCACCGAATCACCGACGTCCGACGCATTAAGAAAAACGGCGCGGAGAGGGCTCTCCGCGCCGCCTGACTTACCCTCTGATGTCGCAATCTAGACGGTCAGAAGCGCCTTGACCGCGGCAAGCCCTTCGGCCGCCTTCGAACCGTCCGGCGCGCCGCCCTGGGCGAAGTCCGGACGTCCGCCGGCGCCCTGACCGCCCATCGCCTGGACAGCCGCCTTTGCCAGTTCCACAGCGCTGAACTTGCCGGTCGCGGAGCCGGTGACAGCGACGGTCACGGACGCCTTGCCTTCGGCCGAGCCGACCAGGGCGATGACCCCGTCCGGAACCTGCTTCTTGAACTCTTCGGCGATCGGCCGCAGGTCCTTGCCGCCCACGCCTTCCATGACGCGTGCGATCACCTGCACGCCGCCGATCTCTTCCGGACCGGCCGCCGCGCCGCCCGCGCCGCCGCCCATGGCCAGCTGGCGCTTGGCCTCGGCCAGCTCCTTCTCGAGCTTGCGACGCTGGGTTTCCAGCGCCTCCACCCGAGCGCCGACCTCCGCCACCGGAACCTTGAACTGATCAGCCAGCGCCTTGGCGACGCCGGCCTGATCGATCAGCCAGCGACGCGCCGACTCGCCGGTCAGCGCCTCGATGCGCCGCACGCCGGCGGCCACGCCGCCCTCGGAGACGATCTTGAAGAGCGCGATGTCGCCAGTGCGCGCCACATGGGTGCCGCCGCACAGTTCGACCGAGTAGTCACCCTCGCCGTCCAGCGCCTTGCCGAGCGCCAGCACGCGGACGCGATCGCCGTACTTCTCGCCGAACAGTGCCATGGCGCCGGCCTCGATGGCCTTCTCGGGCGCCATCTCCTGGGTCACCGCCGGCAGGTTCTGACGGACGACGGCGTTCACCTCGGCCTCGATGCGGTCGATTTCCTCGGCGGTCAGCGGGCCGCCATGGCTGAAGTCGAAACGGATCCGCTCGCCATCGACCATCTGGCCCTTCTGCGAAACGTGCGGGCCGAGCACGTTGCGCAGCGCCGCGTGCAGCAGGTGGGTCGCCGAGTGATTGGCCCGGGTCGTCGTGCGCAGGTCGGGATCGACCGCCAGGCGCACCTCGGCGCCCGGCTCCAGGATGCCCTGGAGTATCTCGATCTCGTGCACGAACAGGTCGCCGGCTTGCTTCTGGGTGTCGAGCACCCGCGCCTTGCCGCCGTTCCATTCGATCTCACCGACATCGCCCGCCTGACCGCCGCTCTCGGCATAGAAGGGCGTGCGGTCGAACACCGCCAGAACCGTGTCGCCGGCGTTGGCCTTGGCGACCTCGGTCCCGCCGACCACGATGGTCAGCAGCTTGCCGGTGGCCTCGGTCGTGTCGTAGCCCAGGAACTCGGTGGCCCCCAGGCGCTCACGGATCGCGAACCACTCGGTCGCCGCCGACGCCTGGCCAGAACCGGTCCAGGCTTCGCGCGCCTGGTCGCGTTGGCGCTTCATGGCGTCTTCGAAGCCGGACAGGTCGACGCTCAGGCCCTTGGTGCGCACCGCGTCCTGGGTCAGGTCGAGCGGGAAGCCGTAGGTGTCGTAGAGCTTGAACGCCGTCTCGCCCGACAGCATGTCGCCCGGGTTCATCTTGGCGGTGGCTTCGTCGAGCAGGGTCATGCCGCGGCCAAGGGTGCGGCGGAAGCGATCTTCTTCCTGGCGCAGGGTCTCGACAATCACCGGCTCGGCGCGGCGCAGTTCCGGGTAGGCCTCGCCCATCTCGGCGACCAGGACCGGCGCCAGGCGGTGCATCAACGGCTCCTCGGCGCCCAGCAGGTGCGCGTGGCGCATGGCGCGGCGCATGATCCGGCGCAGAACGTAGCCGCGGCCTTCGTTGGACGGTGAGACGCCGTCGGCGATCAGGAAGCTGGTGGAGCGCAGGTGGTCGGCGATCACTCGGTGCGAGGGACCGTTGGAGCCGCCGCCGACCAGGCTCTTGGAAGCCTCGATCAGAGTGCGGAACAGGTCGACGTCATAGTTGTCGTGCACGCCCTGCATGACCGCGGCGATCCGCTCGAGGCCCATGCCGGTGTCGATCTGCGGCTTTGGCAGCTCGATCCGACGGCCGTCGGCGAACTGCTCGAACTGCATGAAGACCAGGTTCCAGATTTCGACGAACCGGTCGCCGTCCTCATCGGGACTGCCGGGCGGGCCGCCGGGGATGTGGGCGCCGTGGTCGTAGAAGATCTCCGAGCACGGGCCGCAGGGGCCAGTGTCGCCCATGGACCAGAAATTATCGCTGGTGGCGATGCGGATGATCTTCTCGTCCGGCAGGCCGGCGATCTTCTTCCACAGCTCCGCCGCCTCGTCGTCGGTGTGATAGACGGTGACGCACAGCTTCTCCGCCGGAATCTTGAATTCCTTGGTCAGCAGGTTCCAGGCGTATTCGATCGCGCCGGCCTTGAAGTAGTCGCCGAACGAGAAATTCCCCAGCATCTCGAAGAAGGTGTGGTGGCGCGCGGTGTAGCCGACATTGTCGAGGTCGTTGTGCTTGCCGCCGGCGCGGACCGACTTCTGCGACGAGGCCGCGCGCGCGGCGGGCGGGGTTTCGGCGCCGGTGAAGTAGTTCTTGAACGGCACCATGCCCGCGTTGACGAACAGCAGGGTCGGGTCGTTCTGCGGCACGAGCGGTGCGGAAGGGACGATCAAGTGATCGTTCTTCTCGAAATAGCCCAGGAACGCGCTTCTGATTTCGTTGAGGCTCGGCATGGCTCGTCGGACACTGAAAACGGGGAAATAGATATGGGGTCTCGCGCGCTTAGCGCTGGCCCCGCGGGCGACCGTTTACGGATTTTGGCGCCGCCCGCAAAGGAAAAGGACGCTTGGACGGCGTGCGTCCAAGCGTCCTTGTGCGTCTTCGAGCGGTCGCGCGGGGGCTCGGCCGGGTCGGCGGGTCCGGACGTCGGGTTGGACGCGTCCGGGTCCGAGGGCCGTGGCGGCGCTCGAGGGCGCGGTCGCCTTACTCCTCGTCGGAGCCTTCTTCCCCGGTCGGGCCGACCAGCAGTTCTTCCTCGATCACCTCCTTGGCGCCGCGGACCTGCTTCTCGATCTGGTTGGCGATGTCGGGGTTATTCTTGAGGAATTCCCGAGCGTTATCGCGTCCCTGGCCGATGCGGGTGGAGTTCCAGGAGAACCAAGAGCCGGACTTCTCGATCACCCCGGCCTTGACGCCCAGATCGATGATCTCGCCCAGCTTGGAGATCCCTTCGCCGTACATGATGTCGAACTCGACCTCGCGGAACGGCGGGGCGACCTTGTTCTTGACCACCTTCACCCGGACGTTGTTGCCGAGAATTTCGTCGCGGACCTTCACCGAGCCGGTGCGGCGGATGTCGAGGCGCACCGAGGCGTAGAACTTCAGCGCGTTGCCGCCCGTGGTCGTCTCCGGGCTGCCGTACATCACGCCGATCTTCATGCGGATCTGGTTGATGAAGATGACCAGGGTCTTGGACTTGGAGATCGAGCCGGTCAGCTTGCGCAGCGCCTGGCTCATCAGGCGGGCCTGCAGGCCCGGCAGCTGATCGCCCATCTCGCCTTCGATTTCGGCGCGCGGCGTCAGCGCCGCCACCGAGTCGATGACGATGACGTCGATCGCGCCCGAGCGGACCAGGGTGTCGGTGATCTCCAGCGCCTGCTCGCCGGTGTCCGGCTGCGAGACCAGCAGATCGTCCAGGTTCACGCCCAGCTTGTTGGCGTACTGCGGGTCGAGCGCATGTTCGGCGTCGACGAACGCCGCGTTGCCGCCGGCCTTCTGAACCTCGGCCACCACGTGCAGGGCGAGCGTGGTCTTGCCGGAGCTTTCCGGCCCATAGATTTCGACGATCCGCCCCTTGGGCAGACCGCCGATCCCGAGGGCGAGATCGAGCCCGAGCGAGCCGGTCGAAACCGCCTCCACCTCGATATGGCTCTTCTCGCCAAGTTTCATCACCGAGCCTTTGCCAAAGGCCCGATCGATCTGCGCAATCGCTGCTTCAAGAGCGCGTTGCTTATCGCCTTCTTCTCGTCCCACGAGCTTTAACGCCGACTGACTCATTGCAAGGCGCTCCTTGTTTCATGATTCCAACCCGACGGTCCGAACCCGTTCAGGTCTGGCCGGCCGATGGACAAGGCGTACGCGCTTTGTTCTGAGTTCACAAGATGTTCTTTTGGGCCCTAAGGGCGCCATGCGTCCGAAACTGACGCACGACCGGAAAGGTTCAAAAATCGTAGGAAGCGGTCAGTCCAAAGCGTCGGGGCCGCGGGGCGAAAACCTGCGGCTGGCGCCCGGTGGTGGCGAAGGTGGCGCTGTCGGTGTCGGTGAGATTTTCGATGTAGGCGCCCAGGCTCCAGGTCGGTCCCCGCACCACCGCCCGCGCGTTGAGCAGCCAGAAGTCGCCGAGCTTGGCGTCGACGCCCACGCCCGGATCGAAGGTGCTGTGGGACAGGCCGACATAGGCCGCGTCGCCCCGCATCGTCAGCTCCAGCCCCCGGCCAACGTCGCGGCGGTATTCGATCCAGGCGTCCCCCGAGACCTTGGGGATCACCGGCATGCGGTCGCCCGCCGCGCCCATGCCGACGCCGTCGTCGCTGGACTGGTCCTTGGTCAGGATGGCGTCCGTGATCGCCAGATTGGCCCCGCTGCGCACCGCCGCGTTGAGCACGTAGGTGGCGTCCGCCTCCAGGCCGATGACCCGCGCCTGGCCGAGATTGGTGATGAATGAAAACGCGCCGTTGGTGCTGTTGGCGGTGTACTGCATGTCGCGCCAGTCGATCCGGTAGAGCGCGGCGTTCAGCGCCAGCCGGTTGTCGAGCCAGGCGCTCTTCAGACCCAGCTCATAGTTCCACAAACTGTCCGATCCGTAGGACGCCAGGTTCGGCGGCAGTCCCGGCACGGTGTTGATCCCGCCCGGCCGGAATCCCTGCGACGCCTGGGCGTAGCCCATGACCTGCGGACCGAAGCGATGACTGGCCAGCATCTTCAGGCTCCAGCCGGTCTCGCCGGTGGTGGCGCGGAAATTGGCCTCGGAGGTGTTGGAGATCACGTTGACCACCAAGGCCCGGCCCTCGGTCCGCTTGTCGTACTCGAACCGCCGGGCCCCAAGCACGAAGTTGGTGTCCCGGTCAGCGCCGAAGGTCACCTCGCCGTAGAAGGCGCGCTGGCCGAGCCGGCTGTCGACGATCCGCCGCCCGGTGAAGCCAAGGTCCATGCGCGGCGCACCGCTGATCGTGTCCCCGACCACGACCTGGCTGTCGATGGTGTCCCTGCGCACCTCGTTGAAGAGCCCGGCCGTCCAGGCGAGGAACCCCGGCGTGTCCGACTGCAGCCGCAGCTCCTGGACATGGGCCTCCAAGTCGATCGGCTGGTACAGCAGGCCCGGTCCGCGACTGTCGACATAGGCGGTATAGACGCCCAGCTCGGCGGGGGTGCAGCTGGGCAGGCTTAGATAGCGGCCGCAACCCTCCGGGCTGAGCCGCTCGGCCTGCAGCACGCCGGTGTAGTCGATGTGACGCGTGCTCCTCCAAGTGTAGCTGGCGACGGTCCCAGTCAGCCGCATGCCCGAGAAGCGCCAGTTGAGCACGCCGTCATAGAGAGCCATCCGGCTGTCGAATGGCGTACGAACGTAGTTCAGCGAGACGTTCGGAGGCGCGGCCAGCGCCCCGGCGCTGGTGTCGTCATCCTGGGCGTCCTGGTAGGAGGCCGAGAGGTTGAGCTGGATGTCGTCGGTCAACTGAGCCCCGACGCCCAGACGCACGCCCCAGGTTTCGCTCTCATTGATGTCCTGGATGCCGAGCCGGGCATTGTCGACATAGGCGGGTTCGTCGCGGTGATAGGCGGTGAGGCGCACGCCCAGACGCCCCGGCTGGATCGGCTGGTTGACCACCAGAGTCTGGGCCGCGCCCCATTGGCTGGAATTGGTGGAAACCTCCGCGGTCAGCGAACTGCTGGCCGTGTCGAGGTCGGGGCGCTTGAACACCACTTTCATCGCCCCGCCCATGGCGCTGGCGCCGTAGAGCGTCCCCTGCGGCCCGCGCAGCAGCTCCAGCCGCTCCACGTCGACCAGCAGAAGCTCGGGGGCCGAGCCGCCGGGGTCGGCGGTGGTGCCGCTGGGACCGGTCACCGGGATGTCGTCATAGTAGAGAGCGGTTGTGGCCTCCCCCGAACCGTACACCCCGCGCAGACTGAAGCGGTTGCGGCCGGTGCCGGTGCTCGACTGGGTGAGCCCGGGAAGCAGACTGGCGGCCTGGGTGAAGGTCACCGCCCCCGCACGCTGAAGGTCGTCGCCCGACAGCGCCCGCACCGACATCGGGGTCAGCCGGTCGAGGGTGGGGCGGCGCAACGCGGTGACGACCACGCCCTCGACCTCCGACGCCGTCTCAGGGGGCGGCGGATCGGGCTGCGCGACCGTCTCCCGCTCAATCAGAAAGCGGCCCTGGAATTCACGCCAGGTCAGCCCAGAGCCGCGGAGCAGTTCGCCTAGCGCGTCATCTGCCTCCATCCGGCCGGCGACGCGACGCGAGCGCAGGCCCGAAACCATGCCCGGCGCGAACAGGATGTCGCGGTCGCTCTGGGCCGAGAACGCCGTCAGGGCGCGGTCGAGCGGCAGGCCGGCGGGGAGCGAGAAGTGCGGGCGCGGTTGGGCGGCCTCGGCCGGAGCGGCGGCCAACACCGCGCTCGCCGCATAAGCAACAATCCCCAAGCGGAAGATACTCAACGCCCCCAAAGGCTCCGTACCGACGCACGCCATTCACCTGCAGCGCGCGAAAGGCCAGCCCTACGCATGCTCCGAGGTGTTCTTTGCCCCTCTCAGCTCCCTTGGCGATAGCGCTGGTCCATTCGTGCACGATTTTCCGGCACGCCATGGCTTAGGCGCCGCACCTTCCCAAACGTCATTGACCGCGCGGGCGCCATCAACAACGATGACGGCAATAAGACAAATCGGGGCGTTCGGGAATTTTCAATGGCTTGGGCGGAAACGACCGGCGCCAGGAGCGAGCCGGAGGGGTTGGCGCATGCCTCGCTCCCCTACCAGCAAGCTCTGCGGGCATTTTTCCGGCGCAGAGCCGACGGGCACGAGATCGACGATCTGGTCCAGGAAGTGCTTCTACGGCTGCACAATCGCCGCCACGGCGGCGAGGTCACGAACCTCTCCAGCTTCATCTTCCAGACAGCGACCAACGTCCTCCTCGATCGCCGACGCCGCGACACAGTGAGGCGCCGGGGCGCTCACTGCGAGCTCGAGGAAGCCCACCATCCGCTCGACGAGCTGTCCCCGGACCGTATTCTTCAAGCGAAACAGGAGGCCTCGGTGGCCCTTGAGGCCCTCAACCAACTCTCGCCCAGGACGCGCGCGGCATTCATGCTCGTGCGATTTGAGGGGTTGAGCTACAAGTCGACTGCGGCTCAACTTGGGATATCGGTGAGCGCCGTCGAGAAGCACGTCACAAAGGCTCTGCGGATCGTCTCGATCCGTCTGCAGGAAATCGATGAACGACAACCAACGACAAGACGGTCCTTCCGGTAGCCCGGACGCCGCGTCGTGGTTCGTTAGGCTGCAACGTAATCCCCACGACGGGGAGTTGCGCAGCGCCTTCGACACCTGGCTTGCGGCCGACCCCAATCACCGCACCGACTGGAACGCCGTGGGCGGCGCCTGGGAGCGCATGGGCGAACTCAAGGACGATCCCCAGGTCTTGGTCGCGCGCGAGGCGCTGATGGCCGAGCTGGCGGCCGATCATCGTCGCCCGCAGATGCGTTGGGCCGCCGGCATCGCCGCGCTCGCCGTCACCGCCGCAGCTGCGCTCGGCATCGGCGACTGGCGCCAGACGCAGCAGTCAGACTCTCCCGTGATCGCCGCAGCGCCCCAGGCCCTGGCGGTCTATCGCACCCCGGTCGGCGGCCAGCGGGTCGTAACGCTCGAGGATGGCTCCAAGGTCACGCTCAGCACCGACACCGAGGTGCGCCTCACCGATTGGAACCGCCGCCGGGGCCTGACCCTGGTCAAGGGCGAGGCCTATTTCGAGGTCGCGAAGAATCCGGAACGGCCGTTCGTTGTCACTGCGGCCGGCCGCACGGTGACCGCCCTGGGCACCGCATTCGACGTCCGCGTCGACCCCGGCCGCTGGTCGGTCAGCCTGGTCGAGGGCAAGGTCCGCGTGGTCGGCGCCGACACCAGCGTTGACATGACCCCGGGCCATCACCTGGTGCAGCGGGGCGACGCGCCCTGGAGCCTGCAGACCCGCAACCTCGCCGACCTGACCAGCTGGCGCGAAGGCAGCCTGGTGTTCGAGAACCGTCCGCTCGGCTCCATCGTCGAGGAGATGAACCGCTACTCGACCCGCAAGGTGCAGATCACCGACACGCGCCTGGCCGCTACGCCGCTTAGCGGCCGCTTCAAGTCCGGCGACGTCGCCGGGTTCGTCGCGACGCTCGAGGCCTATGGCATGGCCAAGGCCGGCCGCTCCGACGCAGCGACCATCGAGCTTCACGCCCCCACCGGCGAGTGAGGTTTTCCTTCAGCCCTGCGTCTTGAACGCAGGGCCGGCGCCAGTACGCGCCGGCGGCTGGAGGACCCATGAAGATGATCTCGAAAGCGCTGGCGACCAGCGCGCTCTGCGCTACGGCTTTTCTTGCGGCGAGCACGGCCAGCGCCGCGCCCCTGACCGCTGCCGACAAGACCCAGCTCACCGCCGCGGTCGACGCTTACGCGCCGAAGATGAACGACGCGGCGCTGAAGATCTGGAGCTACGCCGAACTCGGCTACCAGGAAACCAAGAGCACCGCGGTCCTCCAGGACCAACTGAAGGCTGCCGGCTTCAAGGTGCAGGCCGGCGTGGCCGGCGAGCCGACCGGCTTCGTCGCCAGCTTCAAGAACGGCGCGGGCCCGGTTATCGCCATCCTCGCCGAGTTCGACGCGCTGCCGGGCCTGAGCCAGGCGGCGGTCCCGACCAAGACGCCGATCCCCGGGCAGGAAGCCGGCCATGGCTGCGGCCACAGCCTGTTCGGCGCAGCCTCGGTGGCCAGCGCCATCGCCCTGAAGCAGTGGATGATCGCCAACAAGGTGCAGGGCGAAGTCCGCGTCTACGGCACCCCCGCTGAAGAAGGCGGATCGGGCAAGGTCTACATGGTCCGCGACGGCCTGTTCAACGATGTCGACATCACTCTGCACTGGCACCCGGGCAACACCAACTCGGCCAACCAGGGCACTTCGATGTCCAACATGAGCGGCAAGTTCCGCTTCTATGGCCAATCCAGCCACGCCTCGGGCGCCCCGTGGGCCGGCCGCTCGGCGCTGGACGGCGTCGAGATCATGAACGTCGCCAACAACTACCTGCGTGAGCACATCCCCGACCGCACCCGGATCCATTACGTGGTGACCAACGGCGGCAAGGCTCCGAACGTCGTGCCGGACTTCGCCGAGGTCTACTACTACGTCCGCAACGCCGACCCGAAGATCGTCGTCGACGTGATGGACCGTGTGAAGACCGCCGCCACAGGCGCGGCGATGATCACCGGCACCAAGGTCGAGTTCGAACAGACCGGCGGCGTCTACAACCTGCTGCCCAACGACGTGCTGGGCAAGGTCATGTACCAGTCGCTGAACACGGTCGGCGGCATTAGCTGGACGCCGGAAGAGACCAAGTTCGCTCAAGAGCTGGCCAAGTCCCTGCCGAACGGCGGCGGCGACCTGTCGTCGGTCGGCCGCATCCAGACCTACAAGGACGCCGACACCTCGGGCGACGCCGGCGGCGGTTCGACCGACGTGGCCGACATCAGCTGGGTCACTCCGACCGTCGGCCTGTCGACCGCGACCTTCGTGCCAGGATCGGCCGGCCACAGCTGGCAGAACGTGGCGGCCGCTGGCATGAGCATCGGCCTCAAGGGCGCGGCCGTGGCGGCCAAGACGCTGTCACTGACGGGCGCCGAGTTGCTCTCCAACCCCGAGCTGATCGCCCAGGCCAAGGCCGAGTTGAAGCAGCGCCAAGGCGCCGACTTCAAGTACAAGGCGATGGTCGGCGATCGGAAGCCGCCGCTCGACTACCGCAAGGCCGGCGGCGCAGAGTAAGCCGCACTGGCGTTGGGACCCGGGGCGCGAGCGCCGGGTCCCAACCACCGGCGCTTCTTCAAGGCCCCGGTATCCTCCGCCTCCCGAAATTTGCGGCGCAACCTCCGGTGCGGAATCGACGCGCCCTTGCGTCTCACCTACTGAGGCAGGCCTGCTTGTGGGGTCGCCAGTTCAGGTGAGAGACGGGGGAAGAAATGAAGCGAAGAACCGCAATGGCGAGCGCTGCTCTGGCGCTGGTCATGGTGATGGGGGCCGGCGCGAACGCCGCCACCATTACGCCGCCGAGCGAAGCCTTCGCTCAGAACCCCGGCAGCGACTACTTCCTCGCCGACTACACGGCCTATGAGGCGTATCTGAAGACCCTCGCGTCCCAGTCCGACCGCATGAAGCTGGTGGACTTCGGCAAGACCGAGGAAGGCCGTACCCAGTGGATGGCCATCGTCTCCTCGCCGGCGAACCTGGCCAAGCTCGATCACTACAAGGCGATCTCCAAGCGCCTGGCTAAGGCTGAGGGCCTGTCGAAGGAAGAGGCCGCCAAGCTGGCCACAGAGGGCAAGGCGATCGTCTGGATCGATGCCGGCCTGCACGCGACCGAGACGGTGACCTCCCAGGGTCAGATCCAGGTTCTCTACCGGATGCTCACCCAGACCGACGCCGAGACGATGCGGATGCTGGATGATGTGATCATCATCTTCGCGCACGACAATCCGGACGGGATGGAACTGGTCTCCGACTGGTACATGCGCCACGAGGACCCGAAGAAGCGCGAGTTCAACTCGATCCCGCGCCTCTACCAGAAGTACGTGGGCCACGATAACAACCGCGACAGCTACATGTCGCAGATGGCTGAGACGACCAACGTCAACAAGCAGCTGTTCCGCGAGTGGTATCCGCAGATCATCTTCAACCAGCACCAGACCGGCCCGACGGGCATGGTGGTGTTCGTCCCGCCGTTCCGCGACCCGTTCAACTTCAACTACGACCCGCTGGTCATGACCTCGCTGCAAGAGGTGGGCATGGCCATGCACAGCCGCCTGGTCGCCGAGGACAAGCCCGGCTCGGGCGCCCGCAGCGCGGCGGCCTACTCCACCTGGCACAACGGGATGGAGCGTTCGATCGCCTACTTCCACAACTCGGTCGGCCTGCTGACCGAGATCATCGGCGGCCCGACCCCCGAGAGCGTGAAGCTGGTGCCCAACCTGCAGCTCCCGAACGGCGACCGTCCGATGCCGATCGAGCCGCAGCCCTGGCACCTCGCCCAGACGGTCGAGTACCAGTGGAGCCTGGACCGCGCGGTCATCGACTACGCCTCGCGCAATCGCGAACGTCTGCTGTCCAACATCTACAAGATGGGCGCCAACAGCATCGAGCGCGGCTCGCGTGACAGCTGGACGATCACCCCGACCAAGGTCGACGCCATGAACGAGGCGGCCAAGGCCGCCAAGCCGGTGTCGGAAGATCCGGTGATGGCCGAGTTCCTCGGCCGCGGCGCCGTCGATCCGACCATCTACAAGAAGGTCTTGCAGACGCCGGAATCGCGCGACCCGCGCGGCTACATCATCCCATCCGACCAGGCCGACATGCCGACGGTGACCGCGTTCCTCAATGCGCTGATCAAGGCGGGCGTGGACGTGGACAAGGCGACCAAAGCCTTCAAGGTCGGCGAGAAGACCTATCCGGCCGGCTCCTACGTGGTGAAGACCGCCCAGGCCTACCGCCCGCACGTGCTCGACATGTTCGAGCCGCAGGACCACCCGCACGACACCGAGTATCCGGGCGGTCCGCCTAAAGCGCCGTACGACGTCACCGGCTACACCTTGGCCTACCAGACCGGGATCAAGTACGACCGCATCCTGGACGGTTTCGAGGCGCCGACCGAGCGGGTCCCCGACCTGATCGCGGTCCAACCGGGTTCGGTGAAGGGATCGGGCAAGGCCGGCTGGCTCGTCAGCCACGAGACCAATAAGAGCTTCACCCTGACCAACCGCCTGCTGAAGGCCGGCGCGCCGGTGTTCTGGCTCAAGGACGGCGCCAAGGCCGGCAAGGCCAGCTTCGGTCCCGGCGCGATCTGGGTGCCGGCCTCGGCCCAGGCCCAGACGGTGATCTCCCAGGGCGTCAAGGACCTCGGCATCGATGCCTACGCCGTGGGCGCCAAGCCCGCAGGTGAGGCGATGCCGCTGAAGCCGGTGCGCATCGGTCTGGTCGACGTCTACGGCGGTTCGATGCCCTCGGGCTGGAACCGCTGGCTGTTCGAGCAGTTCGAAGCGCCCTTCGAAGTGGTCTATCCGCAGCGTCTCGACGCCGGCGACATCGCCAAGGACTACGACGTCCTGGTGTTCGCCGACGGCGTGGTGCCAGCGCCGCAGGGCGGCCCGTTCCGCGGCGGCCGTAGCTTCCCGCAGCCGAAAGCCGAGGACATCCCGGCCGAGTTCCGGCCGTGGCTGGGCAAGGTCAGCGACGACAAGACCGTCCCGCAGATCGCCGAGTTCACCAAGAACGGCGGCACGGTGATCACCATCGGTTCGTCCTCGCGCCTGGCGAATCTGCTGGGTGCGCCGGTCGAGGTGGCGGTGGCCAAGAAGGACGGCGACAAGCTGACCGCGTTCTCGACCAAGGAATTCTACATCCCCGGTTCGGTCCTGCGCGCCAAGGTCGACAACCGTCAGCCCCTCGCCTACGGCCTGCCGCAGGATGTGGACGTGTTCTTCGACCGCAGCCCGACCTTCAACGTTTCGGCCTCGGCCCAGGGCGTTGCCAAGGTCTCGTGGTTTGACAGCGCCACCCCGCTTCGCAGCGGCTGGGCGGTCGGCCAGGAGAAGCTGAACGGCACCACCGCCGTGCTCGACATCGATGTCGGCAAGGGCAAGGTGCTGGTCATGGGCCCCGAAGTCACCCAGCGGGCGCAGTCGTACGGGACCTTCAAGTTCCTGTTCAACGGCCTGCTCTACGGCCCGGCGGCGGCCAAGAAGTAATCCGCAAGGCCAGACGACAAACGAGCCCCGGGACTTCGGTCCCGGGGCTTTTTCTTTGCGCCTCGTCCGGACCTAATTGGCCAAAAAGAAAGGCGCCGGTCTTTCGACCGGCGCCTCGACCGCCACGGACAGCGGGTTGGTGGAGAACGGTGGGGCCGCACTCCGCCGGGGGGGAGGTTAGAAACGTTTGCGGACGCCCACGTAGTAGGTGCGGCCCATCACGTCGTAGTTCTGTTGGTCGTAGTTGTACTCGGTGTCGCCAGCCTGCGGCGGGTTCTGGTTGAACAGGTTGTTCACGCCAAAGCGCAAGTCGGTCTCCCACGGCAGCTTCACGCGGCCGTTCAGGTCGAAGATGTTGTAGGCCTTCACACCGCGCGCGGTGCTGGTCGGGGTGACGACCACGGCCGAGTTCTTCATCTCGCTGATATAGCGCCAGCGCAGACCCAGGCTCGCCGGACCACGGGTATAGGTCGCAGAGGTGACCGACTTCCATTCCGGGTGAGCCTGACCAGCGCTGGTCTCGACCGCCGTACCCCAGGTGCCGGCGTAGTCGTAGGTGGCCGCGTTTGGCAGGTTCTGGATCTTGAACTGGTCCAGCCAGCCGACGGAGACGTTGACCGCCAACGAGCCGGCGTCATCGCCCAGGCCGACATCCATCAGATCGATGGTCCAGTCGAACTGGAAGTCGATGCCGGTGGTCTCGAACTGACCGAGGTTCTGCAGCGGCTGGACGGGGTTCAGCGGCACGCCGGACGCCGTGTTACGGGCGATCAGCTGGCAGTAGTAGTTGCTCGGATCGTAGGTCGGGTTCGCGCCGCCCGCATTGTAGCAAAACTGGAAGGAGTTCTTGACCGGCAGGCTACCGACGGCGTCCTTCACCTTGATGCTGTAGTAGTCGATCGAGGCCGACATGCGGCTCAGCAGCGGCTGCTCGAACGGCGAGGTGAGCACCGCGCCGAACGAGAAGGTGTCGGCGGTTTCTTCCAGCAGGTCTGGGTTGCCGCCGGTGAGGGCGAACACCTGGGCCGTGCCGAGCTGGTAGCTGTCGATGATCGCGGCCGGAACGCCCTGGGTCAGGCAGAGCGCCCGGACCTGAGCGCCTTCCGCGCCCCGACGGAAGGACGAGCGGGTGTCGCAGGGGTCGCCGTCGGTGTTGGTCGGGCCGGCGGTGCCGATCGCGACCGAGCCCGTCGAGACCGGCGCGTAGAGTTCGCCGACGCTGGGGGCGCGGATGGCGCGGTTGTAGCCGCCGCGGAAGCGCAGGCTGTCGATCACCGACCAGTCGAAGTCGACCTTGTAGGTGCTGATCGCGCCGACCGACGAGTAGTCCGAGAACCGGTAGCCGAGGTTGGTGTTCAGCTCCTTGACGAATGGCAGGTCCTTCAGGATCGGGACCAGCAGTTCGCCGAAGGCTTCATACGTGTCGACCGAGCCGGCGGCGTCACGCAGAACACTGTAGCCCAGCACGTCCGAGGTGCCGTCAGGCTGGTTCAGCTGGCTGTCCGGGGTGAAGGTGTACTCGTTCGAGCGGTAGTCGACGCCGGCCGCAAAGCGGATTTCGCCGGCGGGCAGTTCGAATAGGCCGCCCTGGACGCTGGCTTCGACGATGCGCTGTTCCAGTTCGTTCTGGTTCAGCGTACGGCGGCTGATGTAGCGGATGCAGTCCGCCGACGGCGTCAGATTGCCGAAGGGGTTCCAGCCGCCGGCGCAATACTCAGTCCCGCCGGTCGGGCTGCGGAGCAGGCGGTTGACCGCGCTGGCGCTGGCGCCGCCGGTCTGCTCGTTGTCGAAGTTCGCCTTCGAGAACGAAGCGTAGGCGTCCCAGGTCCAGTCCTTGAAGCCGACGTCGCCCGAGAGGCCGCCCGTCAGCTGATAGACGGTGTAGGAGTACTTCTGGATCCGCGGACCCAGGATGTTGAGCGCCTTGTAGAAGGTGAAGTCGCCGCCCGGGGTCGGACGCGAGGCCAGGATGCCGCGGAAGTCGGCCGGGATGAACGGGTTCGAAACCGGCACTGTCAGGCCGTAGACGTTCGAGGCCAGGGTCGGGTTGGTGATGCCGACCGACTCGTAGTCCGTGAAGGTGAACTGGACGAAGCCGCGCAGATTGTCGGTGAAGTCGTAGTCCATCTTGCCGAACACGGCGTAGCGGTCGAGGTCCGACTGCATCGAGGCGCCGTCGTAGCCGAAGTTGACCTGCTGCTGGGTGCCCGCGGCGTTCGAATTGACGATGTAGGCGTCGTTGGTTTCCGGATCGCGGAAGTTCTGCACCATCACGCCGGCGGTGGAGAAGATCGTCTGGTCGGTGTTGAAGCCGATCTGGCCGGTGTAGCGGCCAGCGGCGTTGCCCGGCAGGGCGGGCGTACCGTACTTGCCGACGAACACGCCATTGACCGACGCTAGGGTCGGCAGGTTCGCGCCGAACAGCACGGTGCCTTGCGGGATGGTCGACAGGCCCGGCTGGGTCAGGCGGAAGACGAACCAGTCGCGAGCGCTCTGCAGGGCGATGTCGCGGTTGGTGTAGTCCACCGACATCACGGCGCGGCCGCGGCCCTCGTCGAACGCTCGGCCGGCTGTCAGCGAGACCTTGAAGGACTCGCCGTCGCCGTGCTCCGAGATGCCGTACTGGCTGTCGAGGGTAATTCCGTCGAAGGACCGCTTCAGACGGAAGTTCACCACGCCGGCGGTGGCGTCCGAACCATAGGCCGTCGAGGCGCCGCCGGTGATGACTTCGACGTTCTCGATCAGAGCTTCAGGGATGGTGTTGAGGTCGACCGAGCCGTCCGGGTTGGAGGGCTGCAGGCGGCGGCCGTCCATCAGGATCAGGGTGCGCTTGGCGCCAAGCCCGCGCAGCGAGGCGTAGGACTGACCGCCGTTGAGGCCGGTCGAAGTCGAGCCGGTGTTGCCCTGGCCGAACGAGCCGGAGAACTGGGGCATCTGCGACAGCGACTTTTCGACGGTCACTTGTCCGGTATTTTCGATGGCCGCCTGGCCGACCGAGACGATCGGGCTGTTGGCGACATAGTCGGGACGGGCAATACGCGAACCGGTGACGACGACTTCTTCGACGGCGACGCCGGCCTCTGCGTTGGTCTGGGCCTGGGCGACGCCGGCCAGCAGCGCGCCATAGGCGACGCCGCCCACCATCAACCACTTCAACTTACTGGAACTCATAAACCGCCCCTTGATATTACGCGACGCACCCCTCGCGCGTCCGGTCCCCAAGACGCAGGCGCACCAGCTACCCACAGGCGGTTGTTCAAGATTTCTTCACGTGGGCGCCACGGGACCTTGAAAGTGGCGCCTACTGGACACGCCGCGCAGTCGCCCCGCACAATGGGGCGGCGCCCAGGCGGTTCTGCAGGGCCGCAGTTGCGTGGATTCCAGACTTGCCGAACGTGCAGCAGATCGAGGCGACGCCGCAGGTTTCTCCCGCCGCCGCCCAGGAACTGGATCGCGCGCGCGTGTTGGTTCGCGCCGGACGTCCCGAGGACGCCATCCAGACCTATCGCGCCCTGCTGCAGCGCGAGCCGAGCTGCACGCCGGCCGCCGCCGCCCTGGCCCGACTGCTGACCGCCAGCGGCCGCGCCGGGGAAGCCGAGGCGCTCATTCGCCCGTTCGCCCACGCGCAGAGGGTCTGGCCGGAGGCCCTGTCGGCGCGGGCCGCGGCCCTGAAGGCGATGGACCGCAAGGCGGAGTCGCTGGCCGACTACCAGCAGGCGGCGCAGCTCAATCCCCGGAGCGGCGTGGCGGCCCACAATGTCGCCTCCGGGCTCGGCGACGCCGGCCGCGACCGAGAAGCCGCCGCCGAGTGCGAGCGTGCCTTCGCCCTCGGTCTGGAGGCGCCGGAGACCTGGCTGGTCTACGGTCGCGCCCTGCAGGGACTGCGCCGCTTCGAGGAGGCCGAACGCGCCCTTCGCGGGGCCGTAGAGCGCCGGCCCGGCTATGCAGACGCCCTGCGTGATCTTGGGCAACTGATCTGGATGCGCAGCGGCGACGCCGGCTCGGCGCTGGCTCCGCTGGAGACAGCCCTCACCACGGCTGGCTCTCAAGGCGCCGCGCTGGCGGGACTGAAGGTGCGCCTCCTGACCCACGTCGCCGGGGAGGCCGAGGCACTAGCCTTTGTTCGCGGCGCGCTCGACCAATTTCCCGGCGACCCGCGCTTGTCGCTGGAGGCGGCGCAACTGTCGCTGCGAAGCGACCCGCACTTCAGCGCCCGGCTGATCGGCGAGGTCTTGGCCCGCAATCCGCGCGACGCCTCAGCGCGGCGCGCCATGGCCCATGCGCAACTGGCGCTTGGCGAGGCGGCCGCCGCAGCCGAACTTGCCCAGGGGCTACTGCGCGAAAACCCGATCGACCAGGAGGCGGCCGCCTCGCTGGCCACGGCCTGGCGGTTGTCGGGCGACGAGCGCTATCGCCAGCTCTGGGACTACGGAGCGCTCGTGCGGGCCCAGGCCATCGACACCCCACAAGGCTGGTCGAGCTTGTCCGCCTACCTCTCCGATCTGCGGACTGCCTTGGTGGAGTTGCACGCCCTGTCGGCGCATCCGATCGAGCAGTCGGTGCGCGGCGGCACTCAGACCTCCCAGAACCTGCTGGCCGCCGAGAGCCCGGTGATCGCGGCCTTTTTCCAGGCGGTTCAGGGCCCGATCCTCGCCTACCGGCAGGTGGTCGGCGGCGGGGACGACATTTTCCGCGCCCGCAACGGCGGCGGCCACCGAGTGTTGGGCGCCTGGTCGGTGCGGCTGGCTCCCAATGGCTTTCACGTCGATCACATCCACCCGCAGGGATGGATTTCCTCGGCCTGCTACATCGACGTGCCGCCAGCGATCGGAGCGGACGATCACGCGGGCTGGCTGCGTTTCGGCGCGCCGCCGATCCCGACCCGGCCAAGCCTCGAGGCCGAGCATTTCGTCCGGCCCGAACCAGGTCTCCTGGCGCTGTTTCCCTCCTATATGTGGCATGGCACTGTGCCGTTCGGGGGCGATGCGCCCCGGATGACCATCGCCTTCGATGTGGTCCCCGCCTAGGAGCCATCGCTATGACCGGCGCGCCGGGGGTGACGATTGATGTGAAGTTGGTTGAACGGTTGGTGGCCGCGCAGTTCCCGCAGTGGTCGCACCTTCCGGTCAGCCGGGTCGCGCAGGGCGGCTGGGACAATCGCACCTTCCACCTCGGCCCGAAAATGACAGTGCGCCTGCCATCATGGCAGGCCTATGTCGCGCAGGTCGAGAAGGAGCACGCCTGGCTGCCCAGGCTGGCGCCCGACCTGCCGCTGCCCATCCCGGTTCCGCTGGCCAAGGGGGCGCCGGGCGAGGGCTACCCCTGGGCCTGGTCGATCTATGGCTGGATCGAGGGCGAGACGGCGGCCCAGGCCGCTATCGCCGACCTGAACGAGTTCGCGGTTTCGGTGGCCGGGTTCCTCCGCGCGCTGCAATCCATCGACGCCACGCAGGGGCCGGCGGCCGGCGCGCACAATTTCCATCGCGGCGGGGCCCTGCGCACCTACGACGCCGAGACCTGGGCGGCGATCGAAACCCTGGGCCACACGATCGAGCGGGGCGCGGCGAGCGCGATCTGGGAAGACGCCCTCGCCAGCCGCTGGGACCAGGCGCCGGTGTGGGTGCACGGCGACGTGGCGGCCACCAACCTGCTGGTCCGGGACGGACGGCTGAGCGCGGTCATCGACTTCGGGATCATGGGCGTCGGCGACCCAGCCTGCGACCTCGCCATCGCCTGGACCCTGCTGGACGCCGACAGCCGGCAGGCGTTCCGCCAGGCCCTGGCGGTCGACGCCGCCACCTGGGCGCGCGGCCGCGGCTGGGTGTTGTGGAAAGCGCTGATCGTGCTGGCGCGCCAGGGCGAGGCCAAGACCGCCGAGGTCGAGTTCCAGAAGCGGGCTCTGGCGGCGGTGATCGCCGATCACGCCTTGGAGAACGGCTGAGAATTCTGCTGAGGCAGCGGCGCGCGGGTGCGTCTTGATCGGCAGTCGGGCGCCGTCCCGACGATCGCCTTTCCTGCCGTGAGCCGTACATGAATCGTCGCTTCGCCCTGCTTATCGTCCTGTCCATGGTGCTGGGCGTCAGCGTCGGCTGGATCTGCAACCAGTTCCTCAGCCCCGATCAGGCCAAGCAGGCGGCGGACAATCTCTCGCTCGTCACCGACATCTTCCTGCGGCTGATCAAGATGATCATCGCGCCGCTGGTGTTCACCACCCTGGTGGCCGGCATCGCACACATGGAAGACGCCGCCGCGGTCGGCCGGATCGGCGCCAAGACCATGGGCTGGTTCATCTGCGCCTCGATCGTCTCGCTGCTGGTCGGCCTGCTGATGGTGCACCTGCTGCAGCCCGGGGCCGGGCTGCACATGCAGACGGCGGCCGCTGCGGCGGCCCCGACGGCCAGCACCGAGGCCTTCACCCTGAAGGGCTTCGTCACCCACCTAGTGCCGACTTCGATCGTCGACGCCATGGCCAAGAACGAGATCCTGCAGATCGTCGTCTTCTCGCTGTTCGTCGGCACCGCCGTGGCCGCCCTCGACAAGAAGGCGCCGGCCATCCTCGAGCTGGTCGAACAGGGCGCGCAGATCATGCTGAAGGTGACCGAGTTCGTGATGAAGCTGGCCCCGCTGGCCATCTTCGCGGCGCTGGCCTCGACCATCGCCACCCAAGGGCTGTCGATGCTGGCGGTCTACGGGAAGTTCGTCCTTGGCTTCTACGCCACCATGGGCGTGCTCTGGGTGCTGCTGTTCATCGCCGGCTTCCTGGTGATCGGAAAGCGCGTGGTTCCGCTGTTCGGCGTGATCCGCACCCCGGCCCTGCTGGCCTTCTCCACGGCCAGTTCCGAGGCCGCCTACCCGCGCATCCTCGACGCCCTGCCGAAGGTCGGCGTGCGTCGCCGCATCGTCTCGTTCGTGCTGCCGCTCGGCTACTCGTTCAACCTCGACGGCTCGATGCTGTACTGCACGTTCGCCACCATCTTCATCACCCAGGCGCATGGCGTGCACCTGACGGTCCAGCAGCAGATCTTCATGCTGCTGCTGCTGATGGTGACCTCCAAGGGGATCGCCGGGGTGCCGCGCGCCTCGCTGGTGGTGATCATGGCCACCCTCACCTATTTCGGCCTGCCCGAGGCCTGGATCGCCCTGGTGCTCGGCGTCGACCATCTGCTCGACATGGGCCGCTCGGCCACCAACGTGGTCGGCAACTCGGTGGCCGCCGCGGTGGTCGCCAAGTGGGAGGGCGAGCTGGAGGACATTCCGGCCGAGGACGCCGATGTCGGCGGCGAACCGGTCAAGGTCGGCGCATAGGGCCTACTTCCAGGCGCAGACCCCGAGCTTTGCGCCGGCCTTGAGCAGTTTGTCGGCCTGAGCCTGGGGCAGGGCGCGCGAGCGGCCGGACGCGCAGACCACGGTCAGCTCGCCGTGGCCGGCAACGTCCAGCAGCAACTGGTCCCAGTGCCGGTACTGCACGTCGTGCGCTTCGCCAGGATAGACCCGCATGGCCGCCATGTTCGGGAAGTGATCGCGCCAGTACTCTGCGCTGGCCATGGTCACCAGCGGATCGGCGGTCCCCTGATAGACATAGGCCGGAGCCTTGACCGCCGCGAGGTCGGCCAAACGCCCGCAGTAGCGCGAAATCTCCGCGGTCTCCGGAGCCGGATCGCCGATCTGCCCGCGGATGAAAAAGGCCCGCGCGCCCTCCTCGTAGGCCCGGTCCGCAAAGCCGGGGATCTGGGCCGTGGGGCTGTCCTTCGGGAAGCCCCACCAGACCTTGGGATTCTGCACTTGGGGCTTCATCGCGCCGCTGAGCTGTTCGGGCGTGAGCTTGCAGACGACATCGGTCGCCGGACGCTGGGTGGCCGCGGCCAGCATGTGCACCGAGATGAGGCGTTCGGGCATCGCCGCTGCGACCTGCGCCATGTAGGGGCCGCCGCCGGAGATGGCGACGCCGGAGAACCGCTGGACGCCAAGGTGATCGAGCACCGCGCGCACCTCGGTCGCGTAGTCGCCATAACCCCAGCCAGGGATGATCGGCGTATCACCGAAGCCGTTCCGCTCGACGCTGATGAAGCGCAGCTTCAGCTGCTTGCGCATCGATTTCAGGAACTCGGTCATCCCGAAAGCTCGAGCGCTGGTGCCCGTGCCGCCGACGAACAGCACCGGGCGGAAGCCAGCCTCTCCCGTGTCGGCGAAGTAGACGGTGCGGCCGTCGGGGGTCTTCAGGGACTGCACGGCCGGACCGAGATCATCGAAGGCGACCGGAAGATCGCCGACCTGGGCCACGGTAGGCGGCTCGGCGGCGGATACGCCGGTCGATAGACCTGCGGCGAGGGCTAGGCCCAAGATCTTCGAAGGCAGTTTCACGGCTTGCTCCCCTTGATATCGACAAGGAGTTGGCCGAGTTCACCGCGCAAATCCAGGGCGCCCTTTGGGCAGCGCCCGGGCCTCTAGGCCAAGAGGGCGCGCATGAAGTTGACCGTCTCGACGGTCGCCAACAGCATGGCGCCGATCACGACCATGTCGAAGGCGCGCCGCGCCCAGATCAGCAGGCCGCTGCGCCGCTGAGGCGCATCAACTTCTGCATAAGTGAATCGCATTGTGTCCTCCGCCGGGACAATTCGTCCTGCCAGAGGCGGCGTCTCGCAAGCGGCGGGCCAAATGGATCAGGCGGCGAGCATCGTCCAGGCCCAGAGGCAGACACAGGCCAGCAGCAGCGTCCACATGAACACGCGGAGCACCACCCACGGGCTCGGAGGCGGCTTCCCTGGCGAGGGTTCCTCATAGTTGATGGAGAAACGCGTCATGCTTTCGGGAATAACAATGTTCCCTCAAGGTCTCGTAAACGAATTTGGTTAGTTTCGCCGCGGTTAACCATGTTCGCAAAGTGGAGTGATGCATCGATGCATACCGGGTCCTGCCTGTGCCGAGCCGTACAATTCGAGGTCTCAGGGGAACTTGCGCCGATCCAGCTCTGCCATTGCGGCGATTGCCGCAAGGCGCAGGGAGGTCCGTTCGGCGCGAACATCCCGGTAACCGTTAAGGATTTCCGGCTGCTGTCAGGAGAGGCGGAAATGACCGCCTTCGAGTCCTCACCCGGTAAGGAACGGGTGTTTTGCCGTCGCTGCGGCGGCCCGCTGTTCAGCCGCCTGACCGCCCTGCCCGACCGTATCCGGCTGCGGGCTGGAACGCTCGATGCGCCGAGCGGCGCGGGCCTCGGCTTCCACTTCTATGTGGCGTCGAAGGCCGACTGGTGGACGATCACCGACGACCTGCCGCAGTATCCCGACGCGCGGCCCAGCTAGCGGACCGGATTGCGCCGCGCCACGCCGCCGCCCGGGAGGTGCGCCTCGTACGGCCCCAGGCGCGGGTCGGGGCGCATGTAGTCGGTCGAGACGAACTGGGCGCCTGAGGCGAAGGCCGCGGCCTGGCGGCTGTGGTCGCCGGTGCGCGCCTCGGTGGTGTCTGCGTCGGCGCGGGTGCGGACGATCAGGCCGGACTTCACCGCGGCCTGGATGCGGGCGGCCTGCTCCTTGGGTTCGTTGAGCGTGATGTAGCCGGCGGAGGGGGAGTCCTCGCCGGCGTTCACGAACATCGCCCGGCCTTCCAGCGACTTGCGGCCGCCGCGATAGAGCGCGACCTGATCCTCGGGTGCGTCGAGGGCGAACATCACCTTGCCGCGGGCGGCGCCCAGGGTCGGCCAGCCGCCGGCCAGCACCGCCTCGCGCAGGGTCCCATGGCGGCCTTGCACGACGTCCGGGGTGATCAGTTGGCCAGGGGCGAAGACGGAACGGATCTCGGCGTCGACGGCGTCCATCGCCCTGGCGTCGAACGGCAGGGCCTGGACCGCGCCGGGAAGCTTGAGGCCGCCCTCCTTGAGGTTCAGCAAGATCAGCAGCGGCAGATGATCGGGATGCGCCTTGGACCAGGCGGCGACCTCCTTCAGGCAAGTCGTGAACTGAGGGCAGCTGGATCGGTAGTCGATATCCTGGGCGTGCATGACCTTCATGCCCGGCCCCTTCAGAGGCGCCAGATCGTAGGGCAGGTCCGGCGCGATCTTCATGGCCAGCGGATCGGCGAAGCGGCCGCCTTCGGGATCGTTCAGCAGGTCGAGCTCCAGCTGGCGCGCACCGGCGTCGAGCTGCTCGGTGAGGGGCGGATGGGCATAGTCGAGGCCATCCGCCTGCTTGGGGTCGGCGCCGCGCAGCAGCTTCATCTGGGCCGGTGAGATCGCCTGCTTGTAGGAGTTGTGGGTGCCGACGGCCTGAAGGTCGTTGAACTTCAGCGCATCGACGGCGGCCCGCGTGCATCGGCCCTGCCCTGAAGGCGTCTCCAGATCGCAGCCGGCCGACAGCGCCGCAGCCGCGGCGAGAATGGTGATGATCATGTCCCCTCCCCTAGGAGCCTCTCCGGTCGCTCTAAGGCGATCTGACGTCGCCGCGATGACAACGGCTCAGCCTGCCGTACGCGCCACGCTGATCTCCAATGGCTTGGTCGGATAGTCGCCCCGGGCGATCGCCCCGACCAGTTCGACAAAACGCTCCGGATAGATCCGGTCGGACGTGGCGGCGATCTCCGTCAGGCTCCACCAGCGGATGTCGTCGATCAGGTCGTTCTCGTGCGGCTCCCAGCCGGCGCGGGACGGCTCATCGCCACGACAGCGGGCGACCACATAGTGCTCCTTGAACAGCGCCATCTCGCCGCTGGCGAGCATGCTCACGGCCTCGCGCATCCAGACCACTGGGCCGAGCTCCACGTCCTCGACGAAACCGGTCTCTTCGGCGATCTCACGACGAGCAGCTTCCAACAGGGTCTCGCCAGGCTCCACGCCGCCGCCGACCGTGAACCAGGAGGCGGTGTGCTTCGGACGGTTCGGCAAGCGCCCCTTCAGCAGGAGGATACGCCCCGAGTCGTCGAACAATAGGACGCGGGCGGTCAGTCTCTCACGCACTTGAGGCTCCGGGCTGGGCCACCCTTCTAGCCGAACACTGCTCTCAACTCGAAATTAATCGAGCCTCGACAGGATGTTGCTCCACCGCGGGATGGAGATCCGCCTTGTCGCTCGCCCCTCAGCGCTTGCTAGGCTTCGCCTTTGCGAGCGCCGACCTCCTTCTGGAGGTGGCTCCGGACGGAAAGATCGGCCTGGCCATCGGCGCCAGCGAGGCGCTGTCCGGCGCGCCGGAAACCGACCTCGTGGGCCGTGATTGGCGCGACTTCATCGATCAGCGCGACCGATTGATGGTCGAGTCGCTCTTCGGCGGACTGCGAGACGGCGGCCGCGGCGGCCCCATCGTGGTCAGTCTGGCCGCCGGCGATGGCGTCCGCGCCGCGGCGATGACAGCCTTCCGCATGCCAGGCAACGGCGGGGCGATCTCGTGCGCGCTCAGCCGCGCGGCCAACCAGAATCGACACGGCCTGCACGACAAGGCGTCGTTCGAGGCCGCCACCGCCGCCTTGATCGAAAGCGCCAAGGCCACCGGTCTGGAGCTGGAAATGGCGCTGCTGGAGCTCGGCGGCCTGAACCTGCTGCTCGAACGGCTCGGACCAGAGCAGTCAAAGGCCCTGCAGGATCGCCTGGTGGGCGCGCTGCGCTCGCAGTCCGTGGGCGGCGCGGCGGCCGCCTCCCTGGGCGCCGAACGCTTCGCCCTGGTCCGCCAGAAGGGCGACCCGGTCGAAGCGCTGGTCCAACGCCTGATCGCCCTGGTCACCAATGACGGCGCGGGCGACCTGAACGGCAAGGGCCGGACCGTCGCCCTCACCACCGACACAGCCTCGCCGCAGGTGCTCCGCGCGCTGCGCTACTCGCTGGACAGCTTCATCAAGGGCGGCCCGAACGCCGATGGCCCCTTGACCCTCAACGAGGCGGTCGACCGCTCGATCCGGCGCACCCTCAGCGAGGCCGGCGTCCTGGGCAAGGCCGTGAACGACCGGCAGTTCCGGCTCGTCTTCCAGCCGGTGGTCGACCTGAAGGCCAAGTCGGCGGTGCACCACCACGAAGTCCTGGTGCGGTTCGGCGACGACGCCAGCCCCTACCCGATGATCCGCATGGCCGAGGAGCTCGACATGATCGAGCCGCTCGACATCGCGGTGGTCGAGGACACCGTCGCCCGCCTGGCGGCCGATCCGAAACTGAAGCTCGCGGCCAACATCTCCGGCCGCACGATCATAAGCCCGGCCTTCGTGACGGCCGTGCGCAGCCTGCTGGGCAAGAACCCGACCGTGCGAGGCCGGCTGCTGCTGGAAATCACGGAAAGCGCCGCCATCGACGATCTGGCGCTGGCCGATCGCCACCTCTGCGCGCTGCGCCAGGAAGGCTGCACCATCTGCCTCGACGACTTCGGGGCGGGGGCCGCCTCCTTGGCCTATCTGCAGCAGCTGACCCTGGACATCGTGAAGATCGATGGACGCTACATCCGCGAGCTGCAGCATGGCGGGCGCGAGAGCACCTTCATCCGCCACCTGGTGCGCATGTGCGCAGAGTTGAAGGTCAAGACCATCGCCGAGATGGTCGAGAACTCCGTGGCCGAGGACGCCGTCCGGCGCGCCGGCGTCGACTATGCGCAGGGCTGGTACTACGGGGCGCCTGCGGAGGCGCCGCAGACCGCCGGTGACCGCCTGACCTATGTGAAGCCGGCCGCCCGGCGCGTCGGGGCGACGGACACCTGGGGCTGAACCAGGGACCGCCGGCAGGGGCGAGCACCTCCGCCGCCGGCTGACCTAGGCCGCTCAGGCCTGCCTGGTCGCCACCCAGTCGTTGAGGTGGCCTTCCAGCACTGTCAGCGGCATCGAGCCCGACAGCAGGGCGGCGTCGTGCCAGGCCTTCAGCTCGAAGCGCGGGCCGAGCTTGGTCTTGGCGTCCTCGCGCAGGCGGGCCCAGGTCGTGTGGCCGACCTTGTAGGAACAGGCCTGGCCGGGCGAGCAGCAGTAGCGGTCGACCTCGCGCTGGGCGCGGCTGCGCGCGTAGCCGGTGACCGAGACCATGTAGTCCGTGGCCTTGTCGCGGCTCCACTGCTTGTGGTGCAGCCCAGTGTCGACCACCAGGCGGCAGGCGCGGAACAGGAAGGACTGCAGGAAGCCGACCTGACCGTAGGGATCGTCCTTGTAGACGCCCATCTCGTCGGCCAGCTGCTCGGCATAGAGGCCCCAGCCTTCCGAGTAGGCCGAGAAGCCGCCGCCGACCCGGCGAATGATCGGGATCCGGTTGCTCTCCTGGCTCAGCGCGATCTGCAGGTGATGGCCCGGAGTCGCCTCGTGATAGACCAGGGTCGGCAGATTGTACTTAGGCCACTCGTGGGTGTCCTTGAGGTTGATGAAGAACGCCGCCGGCCGCGAGCCGTCGAGCGCCGCGCTCTGGTAGTAGCCGTTTGAGGCGCCGTCCTGGATGAAGGGCGGCACCCGCTTCACCGTCACCTCGGCCTTGGGCAGGGTGTTGAACGCCTGCGGCAGCCGCGCCGCGATCGCCGCCACCTGGACGTTGAGGTCGGCGATCAGGGCCGCGCGGCCCTCGTCGGTGTTGGCGTAGAGCTGGGCCGGGTCTTCGTTGAGCGCCTTCAGCCGCTCGGCCACCGTGCCCTGGGTCTTGCCCTGGGCCTTGAGGATCACGTCGATCCGAGAGCTGATCTCGGCCACCTGGTCCAGGCCCATCTGGTGGATCTGCTCGGCGCTGAGCGTGGTGGTGGTCGAGGTGCGCAGGCCACCGGCGTAATAGGCCGCGCCGTCCTTCAGCTTCCAGACGCCGGCGTCGGAGGTCGCCTTGGCGCGGATCGCCTGCATGGCGGCGATCTGGCGGTCGAGAGCCGGGAAGATCTCGCCGGCCATGATCTTGGTCGCCGGGCCGGCATAGTCGCCGGGGAGGCCCGCCTTCTTGGCCTTGCCGGCGATCGAGGTGACCATGATGGTCGTTTCCGGCGCCTGGTCGCGCAGGGCCTTCATCTGGGCGATGGCCATGTCGCAGATGAAGTCGGGCGGCAAGACGCCGGCCGCCACGTCCGCCTTCTGGCGTTCCAGGTCCTGGTCGAGCGCCACGGCGAAGGCCTTGAGCCGCGACAGGTAGGCGTCGGCGTCGGCGGCGTTGGTCACGCGGTGCTGGTTGTCCAGGAAGTCCGGGATGTCCTGATAGACCCCGGTCTGCTGGCTGACGATGTAGGGGCTGAAGCGGCCGCCGATATTGCCGAACTTGAAACGCTGCCCCGCGTCGAGGGCGTTCTGCTGGCCATAGACCACGGTGTCGAGATCAACCTTGGAGGCGGCCGACAACGCGCTGCGGTCGATGCCCTTCAGCGCCGTCACCCGCGCGGCGGTGCGCTCCAGGCGGCGGTCGCGGCCGGCGATCGAATAGTCGTCCAGCTTGGACTTGGCGGCCGCGCGGGCGTCCTTGTCGAGGCCGAGCGAGGTCGCGCGCTCAGGGCTGTCGTCGACCTGCTCGTTAAAGATCTTGTCCAGCAGTGTCAGCAGCTTGGCGTCCTCGGAGGACGCTTGCGCCAGGGCGGGCGTGGCGGCCACAAGCGCGGCGCCGGCGGTGGTCGCGAGGAATGCGCGACGGTCGATCGAATGGTTCAAGTCCATTTCCCCCAAAACAATTGCGCGGACGCTAGACCTTGGTGGTCGTCACGTAGCGGTCGATGACGCTTTCCAGCACCGTCAGCGGCATGGCGCCCGAAAGCAGGGCGGCGTCGTGGAACTGGCGAATGTCGAAACGCTCGCCCAGCGCCGCCTTGGCCTTGGCGCGGATGCGCAGCCAGGTCAGCTTGCCCACCATGTAGCTGCAGGCCTGGCCGGGCCAGACGCAGTAGCGCTCGATTTCGGTGGCCGCGGCCGAGGCCGGCGAGCCGTCGATGGAGCTCATGGTCTCGATGGCCTTCTCGCGGCTCCAGCGTTTGGCGTGCAGGCCGGTGTCGACGACCAGGCGCGCCGAGCGGAACAGCGCCGCCTGCAGCATGCCGAGTTCGCCGAGCGGATCACCTTCGTAGAGGCCCATCTCCTTGGAGAGCTCCTCGGAATAGAGCGCCCAACCCTCGCTATAGGCCGGGAAACCGGCCACCCGCCGCATCATCGGCAGGTCGGCTTCCTGCTGAAGCGAGCGCTGCAGGTGATGCCCGGGGATCGCCTCGTGATAGGTCAGGGTCTTCAGCGTCCACCTGGGGTTCTCGCCGCTGTCGCGAAGATTGATCCAGTAGATGCCCGGCCGCGAACCGTCCAAGGCGGGGCGATTGTAGTAGCCGCCCGGGGCGCCAGCCTCGATGAACTTCGGCACCCGGCGGATCTCCACTGGCGCCTTGGGCAGCGCCCCGAACGCCTGCGGCAGGCGCGGCTGCATGGCCTTCACCAGGGCATTGAGGTCGGCGATCAGCTGGACCTTGGCCTCATCGGTGTTGGCGTAGAGCTGGTCGGGCGCCTTGTAGAGGGCGGCGATGCGCTCGCCGACCGAGCCCTTGGAATAGCCCTGGCCCTTAAGCAGGGTGTCGGCGCGTTCGCTGAGCTGGCGGGCCTGCTCCAGGCCCAGCTCGTGGATCTCGTCCGGCGAGAGGGTGGTCGTCGTCGAGCTCTTCAGCGACAGGCGGTAGTAGGCCTCGCCGTCCGGCAGGCGCCAGCAGCCGGCGTCATGCGTCGCCTTGGCCTTCAGGCTCTCCATGTGGGCGATCTGGCGCTCGAGCGCCGGGATCACCTTGCCCGAGTAGATCGCCGCCGCCGGCGACTGGTAATCGCCCGCCAGCCCCTTTTCCTTGGCGCGACGCACCACCGAGTTCACCAGGGGCGACGATGCGGGATCGGTCTTCAGGCCGCGCATCTGGGTCAGGGTGCGCTCGACGACAAAGTCAGGCGGGATGACGCCGAGCCCGACATCGTGACGGGCGTGCTCGAGTTCCTGATCCATCACCCCGGCGAAGGCTTCCAGCCGGGCCAGATAGGCGTCGGCGTCGGCCTTGGTCTCGATGGCGTGCTGGGAGTCCAGGAAGTCTGGGATGTCCTGGTAGGCGCCGGTCAGTTGCGAGAGGACGTAGGGCTCGCCCGTTCCTTCGCCGCCGAACTGGAAGCGCGCGCCGGCTTCGGCGGTGTTGGTCGCCGTGAAGAGCACCGCGTCGTAGTTCGGCTTGTCGATGTCCGACAGCCTGGCGCGGTCGATGGCCCCGAGCTGCTTCAACTGCTCGGCGGTGCGCGCCTTGTCCTTGGCCAGGCCCGCCAGCGAGGCGTCGTCCAGCTTTGACTTGGCCGCGGCGCGCGCGCCCTTGTCGAGCCCGAGGCTGGTCACCGCCCGCGGAGAATTGTCCAGCCGCGCCTCGAAGAACTGGTCGAAGAGGGCGCGCATCTTGGCGTCCTCGGGCGTGTGCCCCGCACTCGATTGGGCGAAGGCTGGGCTGGCCGCCAGGGCGGCGGCTGAGGCCAGAAAGCTACGACGATCCATCAGTGGTTCTTCATCCCGGTCGTGAGGCTGAGGGTTTGGCGCGGATCTAGGCCCGCATCGCGGCGACGTGCTGGTCCATGACGCTTTCCAGCACCGTCAGCGGCATGGCCCCCGACAGCAGGCCCGCGTCGTGGAACTTGCGGATGTCGAACTTGTCGCCCAGCGCCGCCTTCACCTTGGCGCGCAGGCGCAGCCATTCCAGCTTGCCGACCATGTAGCTGCAGGCCTGGCCCGGCCAGACCACATAGCGCTCGATCTCGGTGGTGGAGGCGGTCGTAGGCGTGCCGCTGATCTCGTTCATGGTGGCGATCGCCTTTTCGCGGCTCCAGCGCTTGGAATGCATGCCGGTGTCGACCACCAGGCGCGCGGCGCGGAACAGCGAGGACTGGATGTAGCCGATCTCTCCGCGAGGGTCGTTCTCATAGACCCCCATCTCCCGGGCCAGCTCCTCAGCGTAGAGCGCCCAGCCTTCGCCGTAGGCCGAGAGGAACGTCGCCCGCCGGATCATCGGCAGATCGGCCTCCTGCTGCAGGGTAAGCTGCAGGTGATGGCCCGGGACGCCCTCATGGTAGGTGATCGTCGGCAGCGCCCACTTGGGATACTCGGCCGTGTCCCGCAGGTTCAGCCAGTAGATGGCCGGCCGCGAGCCATCCAGGCTCGCCTGGTTGTAGTAGCCGCCCGGCGCGGCCGCCTCGATCGCCTTCGGCACCCGCTTGATCTGCAGCGGCGCCTTGGGAAGCGCGCCGAAATAGTCGGGCAGCCGCTTGCTGGTCGCGGCGACCAGATCCATCAGGTCGGCGATCAGCTTCTCCTTGCCGACGTCGGTGTTCGGATAGTGGTAGCGCTTGTCCTTGTAGAGCGCCTGGATCCGCTCCCCGACCGTGCCCTTGGTCAGGCCCTGGCCGCGCAGCAGGACGTCGGCTCGCGACTGCAGCGACCTGGCCTGATCCAGCCCGATGTCGTGGATCTCGTCGGCGGTCAGCCGGGTCGTGGTCGAACCATGCAGGGCTTGCTCGTAGTAGGCCTCGCCATCCGGCTGGCGCCAAACGCCGGCGTCGTGCCAGGCCTTGCCTTGGATCTCCTTGAACAGCGCTACCTGGCGCTCCAGCGCCGGAGCCACCTTCTCGGCATAGATCTTCGCGGCCTGGCCGGCATAGTCGCCGGGAATGCCCTTTTCCTTCGCGCGGCCGGCGACCGAGGCGACCAGGGTGGACGCTTCCGGCTTCACCAGCATGCCCTGCATCTGCGGCAGGGCGCGGCTGATGATGAAGTCGGGCGGGATCACCCCGGCGCCGACATCCTTGCGGGCCCGCTCAACCTCCTGGTCGATCACGGCGCCGAAGTCGGCCAGACGCGAAAGATAGGCGTCGGCGTCTTCCTTGGTCTCGATGCGGTGCTGGTTGTCCAGCCAGTCCGGCGTCGACTGATAGGAGCCGGTCAGCTGGGACAGCATGTACGGCTGGCCGGCGCCCAGATAGCCGTAGTCGAAGCGTTGGTTGGCGGCCTCGGCGGTCTCCAGGTTGAACAGGGTGCTGTCATAGTTCACCGCGGCCATGCCCGAGAGCTGGGCGCGATCGATGGCCTTCAGTTCGCGCAACTGCGCGGTGTTCAGCGCCCGGTCCTTGGCCTTGTCGGTCAGTGAGGCGTCGTCGAGCTTGAACTTGGCCTGGGCGCGCGCGCCCTTGTCGAGCCCAAGCCCCGTCGCCAGTTGCGGTGAATCGTCGAGCGCCTGCTCGAAGATCTTCTCGAGATAGGCGTTCAGTTGCTCGGCGGCGCTAGGAGCGGGCGGCGGCGGCGGCGCTGGCGGCGGGGCGGCCGGCGCGGCGACGGCCGCAGGCTTGGTGGCGCAACCAGCCAGGGCGAGCGTCGCCCCCGCCGAGAACAGAATCTGCCGGCGGCTTTGCATGTAGCGCCCCTCCCCAGGACTCGTCACAATGTGACGCGGACCCTATTGGGACGCGATCGCCGGTCGCAAGACATGGCCATGGCGTCGTGGGTTAATTCGCCGTAATGCAAACGCGCGCCTTCAACGCCCTGTCGCAGAACCACCGCATTCTGACGGCAAAACTTAGTTCCCCCAGCTGGATCTAGACGACGTGACCGAAGCCAAGCCCGCCGACTGGAGCCGTAGGCTCGCCGACTACAAGCGCCCGAACCTGGCCCGCAGCATCTTCGAGCTGGCGCTGACCGGTTCGGCGCTGGTCGCGCTATGGACCCTCGGCTGGGTTGCGTTCCACGCCGGATTCTGGTGGCTGGCCCTGCTGCTGTCCCTACCGGCCGCCGCTTTTCTGGTCCGGCTCTTCATGATCCAGCACGACTGCGGCCACGGCTCATTCTTCAAGGCCAAGGCGGCGAATGACTGGGTCGGCCGCGCCATCGGCCTTTTCACCCTGACGCCCTATGACTACTGGCGGCGCACCCACGCCATGCACCACGCCACCTCGGGCAACCTGGATCGCCGCGGCCTGGGCGTGATCGAGATGCTGACGGTGGACGAATACCTCGCCCTGCCGAAGATGAAGCGCCTCGGCTACCGGCTCTACCGCAACCCGGCCGTGATGTTCGGCCTTGGCCCAACCTTCGTGTTCTTCCTGCAGCAGCGCATCCCGCTCGGGATGATGAAGGAGTGGCGTCCCTGGGTCTCGACCCTCGGCAACACCGCCCTGGTGGCCGCCGGCATCACCCTGATGATGTGGCTGCTGGGCGTGACGCCGGTGATCCTGGTCAACTTCAGCACCATGGTGATCGCCGCCACCATCGGGGTCTGGCTGTTCTTCGTGCAGCACCAGTACGAGGGCGTCGCCTGGTCCCGGAACAAGGACTGGAAGCGCGACGACGCGGCCCTGCACGGCAGCTCGCACTACGACCTGCCTCAACCGCTGCGCTGGCTGACGGCCAATATCGGCATCCACCACGTGCACCACCTGTCGGCCCGCATTCCCTTCTACCGGCTGCCGCAGGTGCTGAAGGACCATCCCGAACTGCAGGGCATCAGCCGCATCGGCCTGTGGGAAAGCTTCCGCAACGCTCGCCTGGCGCTGTGGGACGAGGCGGCCGAACGGCTGGTGTCGTTCCGCGAAATCCGACACCTGGCGCGGGCCGCCTAAGCGCCCCTGCCCTGGGGTCAACATTGACACCCGTCGACGGGTGACCCCCAACTTCCTCCCATAAAACAATAAGGGAGGACGTGGTGAGCGCGTGGACATTCGCTGATGTCTGGGAGGCGATCGCCGCCAGGCAACCCGACCAACCGGCCCTGATCCAGGGCGATCGCGTCGTCACCTGGGGCCAGTTCGACGTACGAGCCGACGCCCTGGCCGCGCACCTGATCGAAAGCGGCCTCTCGCCCGACGCCAAGGTCGCGGCCTACCTCTTCAACGGGCCGGAATACCTTGAGACCTACTACGCCGCCTTCAAGGCGGGCATGGCGCCGCTGAACACCAACTACCGCTACGGCGGCGACGAGCTGGTCTACCTGTTCGACAACGCCGACGCCGAGGCCGTGGTGTTCCACGCCGGCTTCGCCGACACCCTTGCCCCGCTCCGCGCCAAGCTGCCGACCGTCAAGCGCTGGATCGCTGTGGCCGAGCCTGGGCATCCTGCCCCGGCCTGGGCCGACGACTATGAGAGCGTGGTCGCCAAGACCCCGGCCCAACGCCCGGTCAGATCGCCGTGGGGTCGCTCTCCCGAGCATCTGCTGCTGCTCTACACTGGCGGCACGACGGGCATGCCCAAGGGCGTGATGTGGCGCCAGGACGACCTGTTCAATGTCATCGGATCCGGCGGCCATGCGCTGATGGGCCTGCCGCCGCTGGAACAGGTCAGCGACCTGGCCACGCGGCTGGGGACCTATCCGCGGCCGACGACCCTGGTCTGCTGCCCGTTGATGCACGGCACCGGCCAGTTCTCGGCCTTCATCACCCTCAACATCGGCGGCGCGGTCGCCTCCCTGCCCTCACGCAGCTTCAGCGCCGCGGAACTCTGGGACGAGGCGGTGCGGCTCAAGGCCGACAACATCGTCATCGTCGGCCTAGCCTTCTCGACGCCGATGCTGGAAGCGCTGGAAGCCGACCCCGGTCGCTGGGACCTCAGCCACGTCAAGGCGATGAGTTCGTCCGGTTCGATGTGGAGCCAGGAGAACAAGCGCGGCCTGCTGAGCCACGCCCGCAACGCCATGATCATGGACTCGTTCGGTTCGTCCGAGGCGGTCGGCCTGGGAGCTTCGGCTTCGGCGCCTGGCGCCGAAGCGGCCACCGCGGCCTTCATGCTGGGTCCCAACTGCGCGGTCTTCACCGAGGATGGCCGCCGGGTCGAGCCTGGGTCCGGCGAGCGCGGACTGGTGGCGGTCTGCGGCTTCCTGCCGATGGGCTACTACAAGGACGCCGAGAAGACCGGCAAGACCTTCAAGACCATGGAGGGTCAGCGCTGGAGCGTCCCGGGCGACTGGGCCGAGGTCAATGCCGACGGCACCCTGAAACTGCTGGGCCGGGGCAGCCAGTGCATCAACACCGGTGGTGAGAAGGTCTTCCCCGAAGAGGTCGAAGAGGCGCTGAAGACTCACGCCTCGGTGCGCGACGCGGTGGTGGTCGGCGTGCCCGACGCCCGCTTCGGCGAGCGGATCTGCGCGGTGGTCGAGCTCGATCCGGCCGCGCAGTCTCCAAGCCTGGAAGACATGGCCGGACACGTCCGCAGCAAGCTCGCCGCCTACAAGGCGCCGCGCGAACTGGTGATCGTGGAGAGCATCGGCCGAGCCCCGAACGGCAAGGTCGACTACAAGGCCAGCCGAGATCGCGCCCTGGCGGCGTTGGGGGTCAGCGCCTAGACCGCTCAGGGCTCCGGGGAGACCTGGACCAACAGCTTGCCGTCGTGGGCGCCGGTGAACAGCCGGCGCAGCGCCGTGGGCGCGTTCTCCAGGCCCTGTTCAACGTGCACCTTCCACTTGAGCTGGTGGCTCGCCACCAGCGGCATGAGCTCGGCCATCGCTTCGGCGGCGCGAGGCAGATAGTCGATGACGATGAAGCCCTTGATCAGGATCCGGTGCATCAGCACCCGAGCAAAGTCGCGCGGCCCGGCCACCGGCCCTTCCGTGTTGTAGGTCGAGATCATCCCGCAGAGCGGCATGCGGCTGTAGGTGGTCATCTGCGCCATCACGGCGTCCATCACCGCGCCACCGACGTTCTCGAAGTTGATGTCGACGCCGTTGGGCGCGAGCCGGGCGAGTTCTGCGCCGACGTCCTGCGCCTTGTAATCGATGGCCCCGTCAAAGCCGAGCTCCTCGGTCAGCCAACGGCACTTGTCGGGACCGCCGGCTATGCCGATGACGCGGCAGCCCTGCAGCTTGGCGAGTTGGCCGACGATCGAACCCACTGCGCCGGCGGCGGCGGACACCACCACGGTCTCGCCCGGCTGCGGCTTGCCGATGTCCATCAGCCCGAAAAAGGCGGTTAGCCCAGTCGCCCCGAGCACGCTCATATGGGCTGTCAGCGGCACGCCGGAGAGGTGCGGCACCCGCCGCACATGCTCTTCGTGGCAGACCATGTAGTCTTGCCAGCCGCCAAGGCCCGGATTGACGATGGTGCCTTCGGGCAGGCTGGCGGCGCGCGACTGCGCGACCACGCCGATGACGCCGCCGCGCATCACCTCGCCGATCTGCACGGGGGGCAGGTACTGGTCCTGATCGCTCATCCAGATGCGATGGGTCGGATCCAGGGAGAGGTAGATGATGCGGATTAGGACCTCTCCGTCCGTCAGCTCCGGCGTGGGCGTCTCGACCAGCTCAAGATCGCCGGGCCCGATCTCGGCCTCCGGACGATGGCGCAGGATCCACTGACGATTGATCGGCATGACAGTCCCTTCCCTGATGGGACGATCATGAGCCTGCGAACTCGGGGAAGTCGAGTGGTTAGACTGCCTGCCGGCGCGGCTTCAGACGGCCGCCGAGCAAGGCCAGGAGGGCCAAGGCAAGCAGCGGCCAGACGACCTCGGGCCGCAGCAGCAGGCTGGCGTCGGGCGAACCGCGGCGGAGGAAAGCCTGACCGAGCCCGGCGCCGAGATAGCTGTAGATCAGAGAATGGGGCGCCGCGCCGATCGCCGTGGCCGCCACATAGGCGCGAAACGGGGTCCGCGCGCAGCCGGCGGCGACATTAACAAGGCCGAACGGACTGAGCGGCACCAGGCGCAGAGTCAGCAGGTATCGGAACGGCGCCTTCTCGAAACCTTCCACAAGGCGGCGGAGGCGCCCCTGCGTGAGCATTCGACGGACGCGGTCGCCCGCCGCAAACCGGGCGGCGAGATAGGTCATGATCGCGCCCAGGGTGGAGCCGACGATGGTGGCGAACGTCCCGATCAGCGGACCGAACAGGAAGCCGCCGGCCAGCATCAGAACCAGGCCAACGGGTACGAACGCCCCCGTGGCCACGGCGTAGAGGAGGATGAACACCGCGAGGGCGGCGATCGGCGCAGCCGTCACCTCGGCGCGCAGGCGGATCTCGTTGCCTTGGATGTTGTCCAGCGAGATGTCGGTCGCGATCCCGCTGGCGTAGAGGGCGATGGCGGCGCCGATCAGCAGCACGGCCGGAATCCAGCGCGCCGCAACGCGCAGCGCCTTGCGGCGCTCGCTGCCCACATCGGTCATTGGGCTTGGCTCATAGGCCTTCTCCCCGCCGAAACCCCTGGTGACCCTGAACGCTGGGTCGCCGCAAAGGCTCCGCATAGGGCGGAAAGGCCCGATCAATTTGACCGGGCCAAGACGACCAATCAGCGCGGACGCTTGTCGATCGCCTTCTTCTTCCACGGCGGCTTGCCGTCCTTGGGGCCCGGCGAGCCGGGCGGGCCCTTGAAGGCAGGCTTGTCGCCATCGCGCGGCGGGCCCTTGCGGAACGGGGGACGATCTTCGCTGGCCGCGCCCTTGCGGAACGGCGGCTTGCCTTCGCCGGGCGGGCCCTTGCGGAAGGGACGGTCGCCGCTGTTCGGCGGACCCTTGCGATGGGGGCCGCCGCGGGGCGGCGAGGACGGGCCGCCCGGAGGCGAAGAGCCTTCGATGCGGATCTCGTCATTGACCGTCGCCTTCACGGCGGCGGCGAACTTGCCTTCGGCTTCCTTGGAGATCTCGAACTTGGTCTCGCGGTCGAAGATCTTGATCGAGCCGATGTCCTTCTTGGTGACATGGCCCAGGCGGCAGATCATCGGGATCAACCACTTCGGGTCGGCGTTCTTGTCGCGGCCCAGGTTGATGCGGAACCACGAAACCTCGTCCGGCGACAGGCGCGGCGGCCGGCCGACGGCGCCCTCGCCGCGTTCCGACGGATCCCAACGCTCGGTGCGTTGGGGGCGTTCGCGGTCGCGGGCCTGGGAGTCGCGCATACGCGCGTCGTCATAGAGTTCCTCAGGCGAGGGCAGGCGCTGGCGATAAAGGCGGGTCAGGGCGGCGGCGACCTGCTCGGGCGTGCGGTTCTCCAGAACCAGCTTGGCCAGGGCCAGATCCTCTTCACCCGGCTCGTCGGTGAGGATCGGATCCTCGAGCATCCGCGCCTGGTCTTTGAGCTTGATCTCGTCGGCGGTCGGCGGGCCTTGCCACTGGACGTCGACCCCGGCCGACGCCAGCAGTTGCTCAGCCTTGCGGCGACGGGTGTAGGGGACCAGCAGGACGGAAACGCCCTTCTTGCCGGCGCGGCCGGTGCGGCCCGAGCGGTGCAGCAGACCCGGCTTGTTGATCGGCAGGTCGGCGTGGATCACGAGACCCAGGTCCGGCAGATCAAGGCCGCGGGCGGCAACGTCGGTGGCGACGCAGACGCGGGCGTGACCGTCGCGCAGCGCCTGCAGGGCCTCCGAGCGCTCGCGCTGACCGAGTTCGCCCGACAGTCCGACCACCGAGAAGCCGCGCTCGCGCAGGGCCGCATGCATGTGGCGCACGCCTTCGCGGGTATTGCAGAAGACCAGGGCGCCGGGCGCTTCGAAGAAGCGCAGGACGTTGACCACCGCCAGTTCGACCTCGTTGGGCGCAACGCGGATGGCGCGATACTCGATGTCGCCGTGCGGCTCGTCGCGGCGCACGGTGTCGATGCGCAGCGCGTTCTTCTGGTAGCGCTTGGCGAGAGCGGCGATGTCCTTGGCGATGGTCGCGGAGAACAGCAGCGTGCGGCGATCGACCGGCGAGGAGTCGAGGATTTCCTCGAGGTCCTCACGGAAGCCCATGTCGAGCATCTCGTCGGCCTCGTCGAGGACCAGGACGCGGATATTGCCGAGATCGAGATTGCCGCGCTCGAGGTGATCCTTCAGGCGGCCGGGCGTGCCGACCAGGATGTGGCAACCGGCGGCCAGGGCGCGCTGTTCGCGCCGCGGGTCCATGCCGCCGACGCAGGTTTCGACTTTCGCGCCCGACTGGCCGTAGAGCCAGCCCAGTTCCCGGCTGACCTGAATGGCCAGTTCGCGGGTGGGCGCAATGACCAGGGCCAGCGGCGGCCCAGCCTGGCCGAACCATTGCTCGGCGCCCAGCAGGGTCGGACCAGCCGCCAGGCCGAACGCCACCGTCTTGCCGGACCCCGTCTGGGCGGAAACCAGCAGGTCGCGGCCGTCGGCCTCTTCGGTCAGCACCGCCGCCTGGACGGGAGTGGGTTCTTCGTATCCTTGGCTCGCGAGCGCGCGCGCCAAGGCGGGATGAATGTCGGGGAAGGCCATGGTCGTCCTTGAAGGTTCGCGCCACACACAAAAAGAGCGCGGGCGCGCCTTAGAGGCCAAGCAAGCGTCTACGGCAAGCCTTACAACGCGGAAAACTTGCTCCAGGGCGCAAGCGTCGCAGAAATAAACGTGCCAAGCTGCCTCTGCAAAGGGAGATGTGATGTCTGACTACGAAACTGAGATCGCCGCAGCCTTGGCCGTCACCGACGCCTTTATGGATGCGTTCAACGCCCGCGATCTGGCCGCCTTCGAGAAGACCTTCAATTTCCCCAGCGTGCGGCTGGCCTCCAATACTCTGACGGTGATCGAGCCCGGCTATCACCAGCCGCAGATGTTCGAGAAAGGCCCGCTCAGCGAATGGGATCATTCGGCCTGGGAGCGGCGCGAGGTGATCCATGCGGGACCCGACAAGGTGCACCTGGACACCCGCTTCACCCGCTATCGCAAGGACGGCGGCGTCATTGGCGGCTTCGATTCCATCTATGTGATCACCTGCGAAGGCGGCCATTGGGGCGTCAAGGCGCGGTCGAGCTTCGCGCCGTAAGGCTGGACATCGCGCGTCAAAGCGCGTCTGACCCGCGCCCATGACACAGGCGGCGAAGAGCGTAGCGATCATCGGCGGCGGCCCCGCGGGCCTGATGGCGGCCGAGGTGCTGTGCACCGGCGGCGCGAAGGTAAGCATCTACGACAAGATGCCCAGCCTGGGGCGCAAGTTCTTGATGGCCGGACGCGGCGGGTTGAACCTCACCCATTCCGAAGGCTTCGAGGCGTTCGTCGGCCGCTACGGCGAGAGGGCCGCGCATTTGCGCCCGCTGCTGGAGGCGTTCATGCCCGCAGACACTGTCGCCTGGGCCGAGGGCCTTGGTCAGGAAACCTTCGTCGGCAGCAGCGGCCGGATCTTTCCCCGCAGCCTGAAGGCCTCACCGCTGCTGCGCGCCTGGTTGGCGCGGTTGGCGGACAAGGGCGTGGAGTTCCGCCCGCGCCGCGAATGGACCGGATGGAACGCCGCAGGAGAGTTGACCTTTGCGCATGACGGGGCGGAGGAAACGGCAAAACCGGACGCTACGATCCTGGCCTTGGGCGGAGCGAGCTGGCCGCGTCTCGGCTCAACCGGCGGCTGGACGCAGCTGCTCGCCGACCGCGGCGTGACGGTCGCCCCGTGGCGGCCGGCCAACAGCGGGTTCGAGATCGCCTGGAGCAAAGTCTTCGCCGACCAGTTCGCCGGCCAGCCGCTGAAGAACATCGCGCTGAGCTTCGAGGGCCGCACGGTTCGCGGAGAGGCGATGGTCTCCGACTATGGTCTCGAGGGGGGAGCGGTCTACGCGCTGTCAGCCGGCCTGCGCGACGCAATCGCGGCCGGCGGCGAGGCGATCCTCGAGATCGACCTTCGCCCCGACCTCAGCCGCGCCAAGCTGGCCGACCGCCTGCACAAGGCGCCCGCCGGCCAATCGACCGCCAATCTGCTGCGCAAGGCCGCCGGCCTGACGCCGGTGGAGGTCAATCTGCTGCGCGAGGGTCACGGCCTGGCCCTGCCTCGCGACCCTGGCGTCCTCGCCCGGATGATCAAGGCCACGCCGCTGCGCCTGGCCGCCGCCCGACCACTGGAGCGGGCGATCTCGTCCGCCGGCGGCGTAGCGTTCGAGAGCCTCGACGACCACCTGATGCTGCGCGCCCTGCCCGGCGTCTATGCGGTCGGGGAGATGCTGGATTGGGAAGCGCCGACCGGCGGCTACCTGCTGCAAGCCTGCCTCGCCACCGGCGTGGCGGCGGCCCGATCGATCCTCACTCCGCCGGCGGAGTGAGCCGCTCGCGCAGGGACTTCTTGCGGCTGCTGCGGGCCGCGGACGCCGGCTTGGCGCGCGGCTTGGGCAGTTCCGGCAAGGTCTGGGCGCCCTCGGCATAGAGCCTCGCCGCCAGCATCAGGTCGGCCTTCACGGCGGCGAAATCGCCGCCTTGGGTCCAGGCGCGGACGGTCAGCTCGACAAACGCCTCCGACAGGCCAGTGAGCTCGACGGTCGGGGCCGGGTCGGCGAGCACCAGTGGATTGGCTTCGGCTCGGGCCTTCAGCGAGGCCATCAGCGGGGCGATCTCGCGCTTGGTGTCCACCCGGGTCACGGCATCGACGCGGCGGCGATTGTGGAAACTGGTGTTGACGATCACGTCGCCGAACACCTTGCCGTTGGGCAGCACGACCTTGAGGTTGTCGGGCGTGGTCAGCTCCGTGACGAAGAGGTCGAGGGTGCGGACCGAACCGACGCGGCCCCCGATCTCCACCACGTCGCCGACCCGATAAGGCCGAAACAGCAGCAGCATCACGCCCGCCGCGACGTTGCTGAGCGTGCCCTGCAATGCCAGACCAACCGCCAGCGAAGCCGCGCCTAGGACCGCAAGGATGGAGGTGGTCTGAACGCCGAGTTGCTGCAGCACGGCGATGAGGCCGACGACCATCACGACGTAGCGGGTCGCCGATCCAACGAAGCCCTGCAAGGTGACGTCCGGCGGTCCGCCGCGGTGCACCCGCGAAATCAGGCGCTTCACCAGCCGCGAGGCCCAGACGGACGCCCACCAGGTGACGGTCAGGATGAGGACCGCCACCACCAGGTTCACCGCCAGATCGCCAGCAGCGTCGGCAAACTTATGAAAGACGTTTTCGTCGCCCCGCACCGTCTGGTTCAGACGGGTCGCAATCTCAGCCTCAATACCCTGCATGCGGTCCGCTTAGCACTCACGCCCCCTCGAAGGCCAATGCAGCTATACGCTAAGCCGCCTTCTGAAGTTCCTGCTTCACCCGCTCAGCCAAGGTCTTGATGTCGATCGGCTTGGGCAGGAAGGAGACGTTCTCCTCCCCTTCCAGCAGGTTCGAGAACTCCGCTTCGGCATAGCCCGAAATGAACATCACCGGCGCGCCGGCCAGGTAGACACGGGCGTGTTTCAGCAGGTCAGGGCCCTGCATTCCAGGCATGACCACGTCCGAGATCATCAAGTCGATCTGGCCGGCATGGACCTCGGCCAGCTCCAGGGCCTCTTCGCCGGAGCCCGCCTCGATCACCTCGTAGCCGCGGGCGCGCAGCAGCTTGGCGGCGACGGTGCGAACGGCGTCTTCGTCCTCGACGAACAGGATGCGGCCAGCGCCGGAGAGGTCGCGGACCTTGTGCGGCGTCTTTACGGTCGGCGGCGGCGCGGGCGAGGCCGCGGTCGGCACGTGCACGGGCAGGAAAATACGGAAGGCCGCGCCCTCGCCGGGCTTGGAGGCGACGCTGATCCAGCCGTCCGACTGCTTGACGATGCCGTAGACGGTGGCCAGGCCCAGGCCCGTCCCCTCGCCCACCGGCTTGGTGGTGAAGAACGGGTCGAAGATCTTGTCCATGACCTCAGGCGTGATGCCGGGACCGTCGTCGGAAACCTCGATCAGGGCCTGGTCACCCTTGGCGGCCGGATAGCCCGCGGCCTGCGCCTCGTCCTGGGTCAGGCGGGCCAGACGGATACGGACCACGCCGCCGCCATGGGCGCGCACGGCGTCGCGGGCGTTGACGGCCAGGTTCATGACCGCGGTCTCGATCTGGCTGCGGTCGGCCCGCACGTGCGGCAGGTTGCGACCGTACTCGGTCTCCAGCTTCACGTCCTCATAGAGCACGCGGCGCAGCAGGACTTCGGACTCGCTGATCAGTTCACCGAGGTCGAGGGTCTCGCGCTGGACGGTCTGCTTGCGAGAGAAGGCCAGCAGCTTGCGGACCAGGTCGGCGGCGCGGGTCGAGGTCGAGCGGATCTCGTTGAGGCCCTCATAGGAGGGATCGCCCACCGGGTGGCGCTGGGCCAGCACGTCGAGCTGGAAGAAGATGGCGGTCAGCAGGTTGTTGAAATCGTGCGCCACCCCGCCGGCCAGCTGGCCGATGGCCTGCATCTTCTGGCTCTGCGACAGCTGCAGCTCGATCTGCTTCTGCTCGGAGACGTCGACCAGGTAGGCGACCCAGCGACCGTCGCTCTTGGAGAGGTAGAGGTGCGCAACCTTGGTCGGGTCGCGGGCCAGGCGCACTTCCAGCGCGCCGACATGGCCCTCGGCCAGCTTCAGGGCGGCGTCTGTGCGCGAAGCCGGGTCGATCAGGTCGCCGAACCGCGTGCCGGCCGCGCCGCCGCCGGCCACAGCCGACAGCGCGGGATTGGCTTCGATGACAGTCGCCTCGAACGGGTCTTCGCCTTCGAGCAGGGCGGCGCCGAACGGCGAGGCCGCGGCGAAGGCGTCCAGGACCTTGGGCGGCGGCGGCTTGGCGGCGCTGAAAGCGGCCAGCACCTCGGCGGCGGCGGGCGGCAGCGCCAACGGCGGCGCCTCGGCCAAGCGGACCAGGAAGCGGCGCTCGCCCAGCGGGGCGACGGTGGCTGAGTGCTCGCTGCCGTTGTTGCGGATGGAGGCCTGGGCGGTCTCGCCGCGGCGGGCGGCAGTGAGCGCTGAGAACAGGCTGGCGGCCGAGGGACCGCCCTTGGGCAGGCGCGCCGCCGCGCCCAGCATTGAGCGCCAGGCGGCGTTCGCGGCATGGATGCGGCCGTCGGCGGCGGCGATGGCCGCCGGTTCGGTCAGAGCGTCGACCAACTTGTCGGCGCCCGCCTCACCGGCCACCGCCGGCTCAGCCGAACCGCGTAGCGCGAACAGGCCAAGGCACGCCACGCCGAACAGTCCGACCAGCAGCATCACGCCGGCGCGGGTCGCCGGTCCGGCGTTGAAGGCGGGCACGGCTGCAAACCCGACCGCGGCCAGGAAGCACAGCACGGCCATCGCCGTCATCGGGTCGAAGCGGCGAACCGCGCGGTCCTGCGTCTTGGGCTTGGCCATGGGACGGTCCCGGTTGAATTCGAACGTGGAGGCCTGCGCCTCCGGCGAATCAGTCACGCAATCTTCTCATAGTCTTAGTGGTGGGCGCGTGCGGTAACGCGGGCGCTGCTTTGCATGATGAAGCCGATCAGCTTGGCGACGGCCTCGTAGTGAGCAGGCGGAATGAAATCGTCGAGTTCGACCGCCGCGTAGAGCGCGCGGGCCAGCGGCGGGTCCTCGATCACCGGCACGTCGTGCTCCTCGGCGAGGGCGCGGATCTTGAGGGCGACAGCGTCCATGCCCTTGGCCACGCACTGGGGCGCATTGGTTTCGCCGGCCTCGTAGCGCAGGGCCACCGCGTAGTGGGTCGGGTTCATGATCACCATGGTGGCGTTGGGCACCGCGGCCATCATCCGGCGGCGGGAGCGCTGGATGGCGATCTGCCGGCGCTTGGCCTTGATGTGGGGGTCGCCTTCGGAGTTCTTGAACTCCTCTTTCTGCTCTTCCTTGGTCATGCGCATGCGCTGCAGAAAGCGTGAGCGCTGCCAGAACCAGTCGAGCCCGGCGATGGCCAGCATCAAGGCGGCGGTGGCGAAGACCAGCTTGCGCAGGATTTCGACCATCAGCGGCAGCATGGCCGCCGGATCGAGCGCTGCGAGCTCCTTCAGCGGGTGGATGTACGGCTTCATCACCACCCAGCCGACCCAGCCGACCATGACGATCTTCAGCAGCGACTTCACGAACTGCATCAGCCCGTCGGGGCCGAGGATCCGCTTGAAGCCGCTCATCGGCGAGACCTTCTTCCAGTCCGGCTTGATCTTCTCCGGGCTGAACATGAAGCCGGTCTGGACCAGATTGCCGCCCGCCCCCATCAGGGCCGCGACCAACATGACTCCGAGCAGGATCGGGGCGGCGGCGCGCGCGGCATGTCGCGCCACGTCGATCGCGCCATGGCCCTCGAGGCTCATGTTGTCGGGATGGGAGATGAACGGCAGCAGCTCGGCCGCCAGATTGCGCGACATCCAGCCGCCGGCGATGGCGATCACCGCCGCCGCGCCGGTGAACGAGGCCAGCATGGCCAGGTCCGGCGTCTTGGCGACATCGCCCTTCTCCCGCGCCTTGGCGAGTTTCTGGGGCGTCGCCTCTTCTGTTTTTGATGCTGCGTCCTGTTCGTCGGCCATGGGCTAGCCGAGGAACAGCGAGACGAGCTCGCGATAGCGGTTGAGCCAGACCGTGCCGATCACCCCCAGGCTGAGGGCGAAGATCGACAGGCCGAGCAACACGATCAGCGGCGTGGCGACGAAGAACACCTGGAACTGCGGCATCACCCGTCCGACCAGGCCGGCGGCGACGTTGAAGATGATCGAGAACACCACCACCGGGGCGGCCAGTTGCAGGCCCAGGCGGAAAGAGCCGGCCACCGTCTCCACGGCCATCTGGGCGCTGTCGGCGATCGGCACGGCGCGACTGAAGGGGAAGATCGCGTAGGACCGCACGATGGCCGAGAGGAACATGTGATGCAGGTCGGTGGTCATGATCAGGGTGATCCCGATCAAGCCAAGGAAGGTGCCCAGCGTGGTCGAGGGCTGCGCCTGGCCTGGTGCGGCGGTCTGGGCGAAGGACAGGGTGGTCTGGATTGAAATGATCTCGCCGGCAGTCGCCAGCGACGACAGGAAAATGCGCAGGATCCCACCGATCATCAGGCCCAGCAGCACCTCCTTGATCACCGCCCCGCCGACGCCCGAAACCGCGCCAGGCACCGGCAGGCCCTTGGCGATCACCGGCATCAGCATCAGCGACATCAGGAAGGCGAAGGCCAGTCGGATGCGCGGCGGCACGCTGGTGTCGCCATAGCCGGGAAGCAGCATGATGATCGCGGCCACCCGGGCGAAGATCAACCCGGCGGCGTAGACCTGATTAGCGGCGGCGAAGCTTTCCATGGGGCCGGCCAGACGGCCGCTACATCGCCGCGATGCGGGCGGCGATCTGGCGCATGAAGCCGCTCATCAGCGCGCCCATCAGCGGCAGGAACAGCAGCAGCGAGAGAAAGATCGCCACGATCTTCGGCGCGTAAACCAGGGTCGCTTCCTGAATCTGGGTCAGGGCCTGCATCAGGCCCACGCCCACCCCGACCACCAGGCCGACGATCAGCACGGGCGCGCAGAGCTGGATGGTGAGCCAGATGGCGTCGCGACCGACGTCCAGAACTTCGGCGCCGCTCATCGGTGGCCTCTTTGGGTACGCGTGAAATGCTGGAAACCAGCTAGGTCGAAATTGCCTAGTTATGGTTAACGAAGAGCTACCTTTGCGGCTCCAGCGTCTTGGCGGCTTCCGCCGGCGTCGCCTTGTCGCGATCGCGGTCGACGCTGTAGTTGGCCGCGCGCATGGCTTCGACCGTGATCGAGCCGACCAGCGGACGCAGCGCCGAGAGCAGCCGCTCGTCCCTCGCCCGCTTGGGCGAGACCAGGATCACCGCGTCATAGGGCGGCAACGCCCCTTTCGGATCGGTCAGCACCACCAGTTTGTCGGCGGCGATTCGCCCGTCCGAGGAGAAGGCCGAGATCACGTCGGCCTCGCCGCCCGACAGCGCTCGGTACATGAACGTCGGCTGGAACGAGCGCTCGCGCTTGAAGTGGAAGTCATAGGCGGCGTCCACCGCCTTCCATTCCGGCCGCGACAGGAACTCAAGGTCCGAGCCCAAAGTCAGCTGCGGCGCTTGGCGGGCTAGATCGCCGAGGCTGACGACGCCCAGCGCCTGGGCGCGGTCGGCCCGCATGGCGAAGGCGTAGGCGTTCTCGAAGCCCAGCGAGCCCAGCACCAGCACCCCGTCGCGCTTCTTAAGCTCGGTGGTCAGCTCGGCCAGGACCTGGGCGCGGCCCGGGTTGTCCTCGCGCTTGAGGACATTGGTCCAGAGGGTGCCGGAATAGTCGACATAGACGTCCAGCTCGCCCGCCGCGAGCGCGCGGTAGGCCACCGCCGAGCCGAGGTCCTCCTTGCGCGACACGCGCGCGCCGGTCGCCTCCAGCCGCTCGGCCATCAGCTCGGCGAGGATGTATTGCTCGGAGAAATTCTTGGCTCCGACCACGTAGCTGGCCGGCTTGCCGATGGCGGCAAGCGGAAGCATAGCGGCCAGGGCGCCGACCACCAGCAGGGCGGCGCCTGCGATCACCAGGCCGCGGCGGCGGGTGGCGGCCCCGGTCTCGATCAGGCCCAGCAGCTGGTCGACGATCATCGCCAGCGCCGCTGAGGCCGCGCAGCCGAACAGCACGAACACCCAGTTCTCGGTCTGCAGGCCCGCGAAGATGTAGTTGCCGAGGCTGGTCTGCCCGACCGGGGTCGAGAGCGTGGCCGCGCCGATGGTCCAGACGGCGGCGGTGCGGATGCCCGCCATGATCACCGGCATGGCCAGAGGCAGCTCGACCTGCAACAGGCGCTGGCGTGAGGTCATGCCCACGCCGTCAGCCGCCTCGAGCACGGCTGGATCCACGCCGAGGATGCCGGTGGTCGCGGTGCGCAGGATCGGCAGCATCGAGTAGAGCGTCAGGGCCAGCAGCGACGGCAGGAAGCCGAGGGCCGAGAATCCTTGCCCGAACGCCGTCTGGCTGGCCGCCGAGAGCCCCAGCAGCAGCGGATAGAACAGCGCCAGCAGGGCCAGGCTGGGGATCGTCTGGATGAGGCCGGCGAAGGCCAGGACCGGCCAGCGCAACCGGGCGCTGCGGCTCGCCGCCACCGCCAGCGGCAGGCTGATCGCCACCCCGAGGATCAGGGCGCTGACCGACAGCAGCACGTGCCAGGCCAGGTAGTCGGGAAGCAGGGCGAGGGCCTGCGCGATGCGTGGGCTCACCTCGTCGCCCCCAGGCGCTCGCTCAGCCGCTCGGCCTGGCGCCGAGGCGCTTCGAGCAGGGCGCGAACCTCAGGGTCGCGGACAGTCGCCAACAGCTCGGCCGGCGCACCGTCGGCGGCGATCCTGCCGCCGGTCAGCACTACGATGCGGTCGGCCAGCAGCACCGCCTCGGCCATGTCGTGGGTGACCATCACGGTGGTCAGGGCGAGCTTGTCGTGCAGGGCGCGATAGTCGGTTCCGAGCGCGTCGCGGGTCAGCGGATCGAGCGCCCCAAACGGCTCGTCCATCAGCATGATCTTCGGCTCGGCCGCCAGGGCGCGGGCCACGCCCACCCGCTGGCGCTGGCCGCCGGAGAGCGCCGACGGCATCCGCGCGGCGACCTCGCGCGGCAGGTCGACCAGGTCGAGGAGTTGGTCGATGCGGGCGCAGATCTTCGCCTTGTCCCAGCCGAGCAGCCGCGGCGTGACGTCGATGTTCTCGGATATGGTCAGGTGGGGGAAGAGCCCGATTTCCTGGAACACGTAGCCGATCCGTCGGCGCAGCAGATGCGGCGGCTGGGCGGCGGCGTCCTCGCCCTCCACCCGCACGGAACCTGCGTCAGGGGCGGAGAGGCGGTTGATGGTCTTCAGAAGGGTGGTCTTGCCCGAGCCGGACGGACCGACCAGCGCCACGAACTCGCCGGGCTCGATCGAAAGGTCGACGCCGGCCAGCGCCGCGTGGGCTCCGAACCGCTTCTCGATTTTCGAAAGCTCGATCGCCGACATGCTCTAGCCGTAACACGGCGAGGTGGAAGGGAAACCCCCGCTCGCCCCGCGCCCCCGTCAGATCGGCATCCGCATGATTTCCTGGTAGGCGTTGATCACCTGGTCGCGGACGGCCATCACCGTCTCCAGGCTGGCCTCGGCCGCCGAGATGGCGGTGACCACGTCGATCAGCTCGGCCTTGCCGGCGACCTGGGCGGCGATCTGGTGTTCGGCCTTCTTGGTGTTGCTCATCACGTCGTTCATGGCCGACTTGACCATGGAGCCGAAATCGAGCCCGCCCTCCTCTTGCCCCGCCGACGGCGGTTTGATGGGAGCGCTGTTCTGGGTCGCCGCGTAGGCTTTGGCGGCGGCGAGAGCGGTCATCATGACCTAATCCCCTATTTCTTGAGGATATCGATGGTGCGCTGCTCCATGGCCCGCGCCGTCTCGATGACGTTGAGGTTGGCTTCGTAGGCCCGTTGGGCCTCCTTCATGTCGAGCGTCTCGATCAGGGTGTCGACATTGGGCAGCTTCACGTAGCCCTTGTCGTCCGCCGACGGATGGCTGGGGTCGTAGACGCTGCGGAAGTCCTTGCGGTCCGGTTCGACGCGCGCCACCCGCACGCCCTGGCCGGCGTCGGTCTTGTACGGCGTGAACACTGGAATTTGGCGGCGGTAGGGATCGCCGCCCGGCTGGCGCGACACCGAGTTGGCGTTGGCCATGTTCTCGGCGATGACCCGCATGCGGGCCTGCTGGGCCCGCAGTGCGGTCGCAGCGATCGCCTGGGTGGCGCCGGTCATGGGCTTGATGTCAGCCATCTACTCGCCCCTTAGCCGCGGCCGGGCGCGCGGCTGGCCAGCCGCAGCATGCCCATGGATTTTTGGTAGAAGCCGATCGCCGCGTCGTAGTTCATCCGCGCCTCGGTCATCTTCAGCATCTCCTCCTCGAGCACGACGGAGTTGCCGTCGAGCGTGGTCTCGGAGTCCTTGGCCTTGACCGTCTTGTACGGGCTGCGGCGGCTCGACGCCGGGGTCATGTGGCCCGGCTGGGTGACCGCCTGGGCCGAAGCTCCGCCGGCCTGCGCCGCCTTGACCTGGGCCTCGAAGGTGTAGGGCTTGAGGTCGCCCGGCGTGTAGCCCGGCGTGTCGGAGTTCGCGACGTTCTGAGAGATTAGGCGTTGTCGCTCGTTCAGGTGACTGAAGCGCCCCTTGAGCATCGCGAACAACGGAATCTCGTTCAGGTTCATAGCTGAAGATGGTGAACAAACAGGGTTAACCGCGTCTTAAGACCCTGCGGCGCACACGGGGAAGGCTGGCGCACGAGTCGCGCCCCACCCCTTTCGAACATCCGATGGAACTGACCGATTTCCTCCGCGCCGTCTTCGCCCTGGCGCTCACCCTGGGGCTCGTCGGCCTGGGGGCCGTAGCGCTGCGCCGGTTCGGGCCGGACGCCTTGGCCCGCCTGACCCCGACCCGCAAGCTGCGGCGGCTGTCGGTGGTCGAGACGCTGATTCTGGACCCGTCGCGACGACTGGTCGTGGTGTCATTTGATGGGGAAGAGAAGCTCCTCCTGCTGGGCGAAGGCCAACTGCTGTCGCACGCCGCCGCAAAATCCGCCCGCAAGCCCAAGGCGCCCGTAGATGCGTAAGGTTTTCACCGCCCTCTTCCACCTACGCGCCGAAGACTGGCGGCGGGCCGCCGGACTTTCGGTCCTGGCCACGATAGCGGCGATGGTGTTCCCGGCCGTGGCAGCCGCCCAGGCGATCAATATCGACCTCGGCACCGGCGCGGGCCTTTCCGAGCGCGTGGTGCAGATGGTCGGCCTGCTGACCGTGCTGTCGCTGGCCCCCTCGATCGTGATCATGACCACGTCCTTCGTGCGGATCGTGGTGGTGCTGGGCCTGTTGCGCACGGCGCTCGGCCTGCAGCAGAGCCCGCCCAACGCGGTGCTGATCAGCCTGGCCCTGTTCCTGACCGCCATCGTCATGGGCCCGACGTTCCAGAAGTCCTACGACGAAGGCATCAAGCCGCTGATGGACCAGCAGATGGAGCTGCCGGCGGCGTTCGACGCCTCGGCCGCTCCGGTGAAGACCTTCATGCTGGGTCAGGTCGACCAGGAGGATCTGGCGCTGTTCATCCGGCTCTCGAAGATCGAGCGCCCCGCCACGGCCCAGGACACCCCGCTCAGCGTCGTCACCCCGGCCTTCATGATCTCGGAGCTGAAGCGCGCCTTCGAGATCGGCTTCCTGCTGTTCATCCCGTTCCTGGTCATCGACCTGGTGGTGGCCAGCGTGCTGATGAGCATGGGTATGATGATGCTGCCGCCGGTGGTGGTGTCCCTGCCCTTCAAGCTCATCTTCTTCGTGCTGGTCGACGGCTGGCGGCTGGTGGCCGGCAGCCTGGTCGAGAGCTTCCAGCGCGGCGCCGGCGGGGGCTGACGGACGACAAGGTCCTCCCCTCCTGGGGGAGGTAAATCGGCGGACGGCTCTCAAGCAGCAGGCTCTGAAAGCGCCCTCAGTCAGCCATTCGGCTGACAGCTCCCCCGATGGGGGAGCAACTGTCTGTCATCAGTCGCCGCGCGCGGGCGCTACGGCCTGGGCCTGCTTGGCGGTCGGCGGCTTGGCCGGGCCGACGGGGGCCGGCTTCTCGCGGAAGCGAACCTTCATCTTGGCGACCCAGCCGGCGAAGGCTTCGTTGTCGGCGGTGACGCGGCCGAAGTCGCCGACGTTCAGCTGTCCCGATTGCACGCCGGTCAAGGCGACGCGCAGGGCGTCTGGATTGCGGGCCTGGTCGTAGAAGCCTGAATAGCGCTGCTGAAGACGGGCCAGGGCGGCGTCGTCGCCGGCCAGGCTGTAGGCTACGCCGGTGCGCAGCAGCTTGCCCTCGTCATCGGCGCTCAGCGGGCCTTGCTGTTTCCAGCGATCGCCAAGCCCCTTCTCATAGAGGCCGCCGGCCGCCGCCCAATTCTTCTGCTTCCAGAAAACATCGGCTCGGGCGTCCTGAGCCTCGCGGCCGGTGTCGCGCTCCAGCACTTCGAGGGCGTGATCGTAGCGGCCAAGGCCGGTCAGGGCGCGGGCCTCGACCACCCGCCGCTCGGCGTTCAGCGTGCTGGGCAGGACCGTGGTTCGCGAGCTGTTGATGGCGATCAGAGCCTTCTCGGGCTGCCGGTCCATCAGGTAGATCAGCGCCAGGTCGGTCGAGACCTGGGCGCGCGGCACGCCGTCCAGCCGGTTCTCGGCCTGGTACTTCAGCAGCTCGGCGGCCTGGTCGAGCAGGTCGACATCGACCAGCCGGCGGACCAGCTTGCGGACCATCAGGTCGCCATCGGCGCCCAGCGGGGTCAGCTCGCGGAAATCGTAGAACATCGCCAGGGCCTGCACCGGCTCCAGCCCATCGGCGGCGCCGTCGAGGAACAGGCCGCGGAAGGCGGCGGCGAGGTCGGCCTGCAGCTGCAGCGCCTCGGGGAGATCGGGCATGCGATTGCCGGCCCCGCGCAGGGCCTCGAGCGCTTCGCGATATCGTCCCTGGCTCAGATAGAGGTGGCCGAGGGCGCGGATGGTTTCCAGTTCGGTGGCGTCGCCGCGCCAGCGATAGCGCAGGCCCGCGAACACGTTGGCCGCCTGGACCGGGGTGATCTTGCCGGTGTCGAGCCGGATCTTGGTGGCCCGCAGGGTGGCGGGCGCGGCCAGGGATTCAGTCGGCGCGCCGGCGACAGCGGCATAGATGCGCAAGGCGCGGTCCTTGTGGCCAAGGGCCTCGACCACCTGGGCCTGGACCATGCGGGTGGCCAGCTCCTCCATCGGATCGGTCTTGTCCATCAGCGCCAGCTTGATGCGCGCCTCGGCGCCGCTGACATCGCCCAGCGCCAGGGCGGCCAGGGCGTCGGAGCGGGCGAAGCGGGCCTTCCAGACCGGCGAGAAGCGGCTGAAGGCCTCGGCCCCGGCGCCGAACTGGGTGCGCGCCTCGGGCCATTGGGCCAGTTGCGCGGCGATGTAGGAACGCCAAAGGGCGGCGGACGGATCGTCGGCCAGGATCGGCGCGGAGAAGTCGGCTTCGGCTTCCTTGTAGCGGCGCGCCATGACCCGGGCGATGCCACGCAGGCCGCGGAACTCCGGGTCCTCCATGATCGCCGGGCTGCGGCGGGCGGCCTCGTTGAGCACGCCGATCGCCTCGAATGACAGTTCGGAACCCACCAGGAAGCGGGCCAGCGCCATGCGCGCGGCCACCGGCGCGTCGCGGCCGGTCGCGGCCTCCTCGTTGGCGGCCGACAGCAGGGCGTTGTAGCGGGTGAGGAAGCCCCCCGAGCCGGTCTTGGGCCAGTTCTGGTAGTCGATCAGCCCCGGCAAGCTGGCCGGCTGCGGCGCGCCGAGCGTCGCCTCGACCCGCTCGACCGCGGCCGAGGCCGGGGACAAGGTCAGTCCCGTGGGGCGGCCGATCTGGACCAGATCGCCGTCCTGGCTCATCGCCAGGTCTTCGATATAGGACTCCGCCGCCAGCCCCTGGGCGGACGGCAACAGCGCCATCTGCACATATTCGCGGCGCGAGGGCAGGCCCTTGGCGGGGCCGAGCGCGGTGACGACCGACAGCGTGTCGCCGACCACCGGATCGGCCACGCGCACGACCCTGGTGGCGCCGGAGACCGCGGCCTTCAGACCGGCCGGGCCGCCGGCCTGATCGCGGACCACACGGATCTGGGCGGCCGGCTGCACCTGGGCGCCAGGGCCGAGGATGACGGTCCAGGTCGAGCCTTGGGCGACAGCAAACACCGGCGTGTTGGGCGGAGATTCGATCCGCACGGCGGCGTAGTCATTGCCGCGATGGGTGGTGACCCCGCCGATCTGGCGCAGGCCGCGCGGCGCGCGCGAGACATCGATCGAGGCCGGGGCGTCGAACACCACCCAGACCGCGCCGCCGCGACGGAACACCGAAGCGCCGGCCGGATTGGCCCACGGGAAGCTCAACTGGACCTGGCCGGCGCCAAGCTGGACGGCCATCTGCACCACGCCGCCGGCCGGAACCGGATTGGCGCGGGGCGCGACCGGAGCGGCGACGGGCGGCGGCGCTTCGGCGATCGCCGTGGCGGCCGGCGCCGGCGGCTTTTCGAACAGATTGACGTAGGTCGCGCCGTCAGCATTTCCAACCCGGGCGTCGGCGTTGTCGGCGAGGGTCAGGACCAGCTCGAGACCGCCCCCGGCGCGGCGTGTCTCGGCCGATTTCAGCCAGCGCGGCGGCGAGACCCGCAGGCGCGAGATGTCGGGCGAGGCGGCGGTGTTGAACTGCAGGACCAGGGTCTGGCCGTTACGACGTGCGACGCCGCGAGCGCCGGAGAACTCGATGCGCGAGAAGTCCTTGGCCTGGGCGACCTGCACCTGCAGTCCGCCGCGCGGCGCGACCTGGGCCGCCGGCGCCGCCAGACCCGCGGGCGCGGCGACGCTGACGATGGTGATCGCCGCGACGCTCGACCGAAGGGCCTGACGCAGTTTCATCGACTACCCGGCCTTGGCTGGGGGAGCCGCCTTGGGCGGAGCCGCAGCAGCCTGAGCAGGCGGCCTCGCGCCGGCGGCCGGAGCCGTCGGGGCGATGGCCTCGGCGGCGGCGGCGACCTTCCTGACCTCGGTGAAGCGACGGGCGAGCGCCTCGGTCAAACGCTTGGCCTCGGCCGGCGGCATGTTGGCGAGGATCGGCGACAGCGCGCGTTCCTTCATCTTGGCCGCGACCGGCAGGCGCACGGAGTCGTCGAGCAGCACCATGCGCGGCGCGGCGTCCTTCGGCTTCATGATCTCGAACACCTTCACCAGGCGGTCGATCTCGGCCTGCTCCTTGGCGTCGGCGTCGACCATCAGCTTGGCGATGTCGCCCTTCATGCCGGTCAGCGCCTTGATCTTGGCGTCGAGCTTGGCTTCGGCCGCGGCCATCAGGGCCAGCTGCACGTCGAGGTCTTCTTCACGCTTGTCGAGCTGGCCGCGTCGCGCGCCCAGGCTCTGCAGCACCTGCAGCTCGGCGGGCGAGAGGCCCGCTTCCTTGGCGAGCTCGGCGGCGGTCGGCGCACAGATGGCGGCCGGCTTGGCCGCCGGCGGCAGGTTCGGGACCGTGGCCGCGGCGTCCTTGCCCTCGGCGGAGGCCGCCTTCGCGGCGGGCGCCTTGACGCCCTTGGCGGTTTCCTCGGCGAAGGCGCGCGCGCCCGAGACCAGGTCGGGCAGGGTTTCGGCGCCCGCAAGCGCGTTCAGCCCGATGACGCCGACGATGGCGACCCCCACCAGGGGCAGGATGCGGGGCATGTTTCTCATCGGCGGGCTCCCAGGCGGGCGCGGAGCGAGGGACGCTCAGTGGGCTGGTCAAAGAGGTCGTCGTCGAGGGCCGGCCGAGCGCGGGGCGCGGGCGGCTCACGGCGGGGCGGAGCCTCACGTTCGGGGCGCGGTTCGCGGGCGGCCGACAGCAGGCTGCCGAGGCGATGGGTGACCCGCTCGACATCGGTTTCCGACACCGTGCCGGGCCGTGCGGCGCTCGGGGCCGGGGCGGACTGCAGTTGGCGGTCGAGCTTGGCGGTCAGGGCGCGAGCCTTCTCGATCCGGTCGGCCAGGGCGTCGTGCGCCTCGTCGGTGGCGGCGCGCAGGTCGGCCAGGCCCTGTTCGGCGCGGGCCGCGGCGGCGTCCAGATCGGCCACCGCCCGTGCGAAGCCCTCATGGCTCTCGCGCAGCGCCTTGAGGCGGGCGTTCAGCCGCTGGCCCATGATCAGGGCCACGACCAGAAGCCCCGCCAGCATCAGGTTCATGCCGATGGCGATGACGCTCATTTGAACCTCGAAATGGCTTTCTTGGCGTGGGGCGACAGCGGGCCGTCCACACGCACGGCGATGTGGTGGTTGCGTCGGCCCATGCGGCCCCGAGTGAGCGGGATCGCGCCGGCGCGAAGCTCTACCTGGCTGTCGGGAGTCGCGTTCAGCAGCAAGGTGTCGCCGACTTTCAGGTCGAGGACTTCGCGCAGCGAGAGCTGCTGTTCGTCGAGCACGGCCCGGACATCGAGCTGGGTGGTCCAGAGCTCGGTCGCCAGGTGGCTTTCCCAAATGTTGTCGCGGCCGAACTTCTCGCCCATGAACTGCTGCAGCAGCATTTTGCGGATCGGTTCGAGCGTGGCGTAGGGCAGCAGCAGCTCGATGCGGCCGCCGCGGTCTTCCATGTCGATGCGCAGCTTCACCAGGATGGCGGCGTTGGCCGGACGGGCGATGGCGGCAAAGCGCGGATTGGTTTCCAACCGGTCGAGGGTGAAGGTCACCGGGGTGAGCGGCTCGAAGGCCGCGCGGGCGTCGGCCAGCACGACCTCGACCATCCGCTGGACCAGCACGCGTTCGATGGTGGTGTAGGGACGCCCCTCGATCCGCATGGCCGCGGTGCCACGGCGTCCGCCCAGCAGCACGTCGACGATCGAGTAGATCAGGTTGGAGTCGACCGTCAGCAGGCCGTAGTTCTCCAGCTCCTCGGCCTTGAAGACCGAGAGGATGGCCGGCAGCGGGATCGAGTTCAGGTAGTCGCCGAAGCGGATCGACGAGATGTTGTCGAGGCTGACCTCGACGTTGTCGGAGGTGAAGTTCCGCAGGGAGGTGGTCATCAACCGCACCAGGCGGTCGAAGACGATCTCCAGCATCGGCAGGCGTTCGTAGGAGACCAGCGCGGAATTGATGATCGCCCGGATGCCCGAGCGTTCGGCGGCTTCCTCCTCAGAGAGATCGAAGCCGAGCAGGCTGTCGATTTCATCCTGATTCAGGATGCGCTCGGACCCGATCAGCCCCTCGACCTTGGCGTCTGGGTTCTGCCATGTGGCAGGATCGTCGGGGTTCATCGCGCCCTGCATCCCGCCGATGATCTGGGGTTCTTCGTCTTCCATGGGTCACGCATCGACCAGGACCTTGCGGCCCTAGTTGATCAGCATCTCCTCGATCAGGACGGCGTTCACCTTCGACGGCGCGATCACCAGGTTGACCCGGCGCTGGATCTCCATGCGCAGCTGGTAGGAGCCCTGCGAACCCTGCAGGTCCTCGGGGCGCAGCTCGCGCAGGAAGGTCTGGAACATGTCCTGGAGCCTGGGCATGTTCGGCTCCAGCAGGTCGACCGTGGCCTGGTCAGGCACTTCGAGCGTCAGCTTGAGTTTCAGGAAGGTCGTGCGGCCATCGGCGGTCTGCATGTTCACGACGACGCTGGGCATCGTGTAGAACAGGATGCCGTCCGGGCCTTCGCGGACCTCGCCGACCAGCTTCTCGCCCTCGCCCTTCTTCTCGCCCTTCTTTTCCTTCTTCTTCTCAGCCTTCTCGGCGTGAGCAGCGTCCGGCTTGGGCTTCAGCAGGAAGAACGCACCGGTCCCGCCGCCGCCCAGGACGAGCAGCGCCGCGACCCCCGCGATGATCATCATCTTCGGGGTGAACTTCTTCTTGGCGGGCCCGCCCTCGCCGTCTTCGCCTTCGGCGTCGCCGTCGGGGGCTTCCTTCACCTTGTCCTTGGCCACGCGCGCGCGCTCCTTAGAATCTTACTCCGTCTCATGGCCCAGGCATGGTTAAGGACAAGTTTTTAACAGGTGTTAACGAGCGCGATTTTCATGCCGGGCAATTTCCGCCGACCAGTGGCCGTTAACCTTATTGTTTGCTGTTTTTATTGAGCTTTCAGACTGGCCCGATCCTTGCAGCCAAACCGGTGACGAAAACGCCGCAGGTTTAGCGCTCGCATGGACAACGCCCTCTACGTCGGACTCTCGCGCCAGATGACCTTGCGCCGCGAGATGGACATCGTGGCCAACAACATCGCGAACATCGACACCACCGGGTTCAAGGTCGAAAGCCTGATGGTCGAGACCGAGCCAAAGGCCCCGGCCCACACCGCCGGCGCGCCGCGCCCGGTGAAGTTCGTCATCGACCGCAGCGTCGGCCGCGACTTCGGCCAGGGAACCCTGCGCTCGACCGGCGCGACCTTCGACCTGGGCATCGAAGGCGACGGCTTCTTCCGCATCCGTACGGCCGACGGCGAGCAGTACACCCGCGACGGCCGCTTTCACATGAACCAGGACGGCCAGCTGGTCAGCGAGGACGACAACCCGCTGCTCGACGAAGGCGGCGGCGAGATCGTCATCGACCCCAAGCTGGGCGCGGTGACCATCGCCCAGGACGGCACGGTCAGCCAGGGCAGCGAGCGGCTCGGCAAGATCGGCCTGTCGAAGTTCACCGAGCTCTCGGTGCTCGAGAAGGTCGGAGACAACCGCTACCGCAACACCTCCAACGCCCAGCCTCAGGCGGCCGCCGAGTCCGTGATCCGCCAGGGGATGTTGGAAGGCTCGAACGTCAAGCCGATCACCGAGATCACCAAGATGATCGAGGTCACCCGCGCCTATGAGTCCATGGCCAAGATGATGGACGCCAACTCTGAACTCTCCCGCCGCTCGATCGAGCGGATGGGCAAGCTGAACTAAGGAAAGTCTAGTCGATGCAAGCGCTTCGCACCGCCGCGACCGGCATGGCCGCCCAGCAGCTGAACGTCGAGGTCATCTCGAACAACATCGCCAACATGAACACCGTCGGCTTCAAGAAGCAGCGGGCGGAGTTCCAGGATCTGCTCTACCAGACCATCGAGCGGGCCGGGGCGCAGTCGTCGGACCAGGGCAATGTGGTGCCGACCGGGGTGCAGGTCGGCGGCGGCGTGAAGGCCGGCTCGGTCTACCGGGTCACCCAGCAGGGCAACTTGACCGCCACCGGCGGCAAGCTCGACCTGGCGATCTCCGGCCGCGGCTACTTCCAGGTGATGATGCCGACCGGCGAGATCGCCTACACCCGCGCCGGCAACTTCTCGCCCAACGACCAGGGCCAGCTCGTCACCGAGGACGGCTACCTGATCGAGCCGGCGATCACCATTCCCACCGACGCCACCGACATCACCATCTCCAAGAGCGGCCAGGTGCAGGCGGTTCGCGCCGGCCAGACCGCCCAGGACGTGATCGGCAACCTGGAACTGGCGACCTTCGTCAACGAGGCCGGCCTCGACGCCATTGGCGACAACCTGCTGAAGGAAAGCGCCGCCTCGGGCGCGCCGACCGTCGGCATTCCCGGCACGGACGGGATCGGCGTCCTGAACCAGGGCTACACCGAAGCCTCCAACGTCGACGCGGTGAGCGAAATCACCGCTCTGATCGTGGCGCAGCGGGCGTACGAGATGAACTCGAAGGTCATCACCTCCGCCGACGAAATGCTGCGCACCGCCAGCAACATCCGGTCCTGATCATGAAGCGCCTCCTGATCGCCGCGGCCGCCGCGCTCATCGCCTCCCCCGCCCTGGCGGCCCAGGTGGTGACGCTGAAGGCCGAGCCCGTCGACACCGACGGCATGATCACCCTCTCCGACCTGTTCGACGGCGCCGGCGCGGCCGGCAAGACGCCGGTGGCGGCCAGGCCAGGCGCCTCCACCGTGCTGGACGCGCTGGCCGTGCAGGGCATGGCCCGGCGCGCAGGGCTGGACTGGGCCAACGCCGAGGGCTTCCGCCGGATCGTGGTGCGCGGCGAGGCGAGCGCGACGGTCGCCAGCCCCACCGCGCGCGGCAATGTCGAGGTGCTGACCTACGCCCGCAGCCTGTCGGCCGGCGAGATCGTGCAGCCGCAGGACCTGGTCTGGGGCAAGGCCGCCGCCGCTCCCGCCGATGCGCCGAACGACGCCGAGGCGATCATCGGCCTGGCCGCCAAGCGCCCGCTGCGCGCCGGGACGAGCGTCTCGGCCCGCGACGTCTCGGCTCCGCAGGTCATCAAGTCCGGCGACCTGATCACCGTCATCTACGAGGACGGCGGCATCTCGCTGTCCCTGCAGGGCAAGGCCATGGCCGCCGCCGGCCTCGGCGACACCCTGCCGGTCCTGAACACCACTTCCAAGAAACTCATCCAGGCCGTCGCCAGCGGCCCGGGACAGGCGCTGGTCGGCCCCGCCGCCGACCAGCTCAAGGCCCTGCCCCGCACTCAGTACGCGCTTCGTTAGGGAACCCCGCCCATGCGCCTTACGCTTCTCGCCGTTCTCGCCCTGGCCCCGCTGGCCGCCTGCTCGACCGTCAGGGACGCGGTGGTCGGGCCCGAGCTCGCGCCGGCCGGCTATCCAGCCACGCTGATGGGCCACGACCAACCGACCTTCACCTCCGCGCGCGAGCCGCCACCCAGCGCCGCCTCGGCCAACTCGCTGTGGCGCTCGGGCGCCCGCGCCTTCTTCATCGACCAGCGCGCCAACCGGGTCGGCGACATCCTGACCGTCCAGATCGACATCGACGACAGCGCCCAGACCCGGAACGCCTCGACCAGCAGCCGCACGGCCGGGATGAGCGCCGGGGTCGACAACTTCTTCGGCCTGGAAGCCAGCCTCGGCAAATTCTTCCCAGGCGGATACGATCCGTCGAACATGATCAACACCAACTCGGCCTCGAACAACGCCGGGGCCGGCGCGGTGAACCGCTCGGAGAAGATCTCCCTGACCGTCGCCGCGGTGGTCACCAACGTGCTGCCGAACGGCAACATGGTGATCCAGGGCACCCAGGAGGTGCGCACAAACGCCGAGGTGCGGCAGCTGACCGTGGCCGGCATCGTGCGGCCCGAGGATATCTCCTCCGCCAACGTCATCCGGCACACCCAGATCGCCGAGGCGCGCATCAACTACGGCGGCCGCGGCGACATCAGCCGCGTGCAGAAGGTGCCGGCCGGCCAGTCGCTGGTGGAGCGCTTCCAACCGTTCTGATGGATCGTTGAGTGGCGGGCGGCGTTCCCAAATCGAAGGGAGCCCGCTCATGCGCCGCCGCGCCATTCTTGGAATCAGCCTGTCCTGCCTGCTGGCCGCCTGCGCGCACAAGAGCGACGAGGGTTCCGGGGCGATGGCTTGGTCGCTCCACAACGCCGAGGGCGAAGGCGTCAAGCTCGCCTACGGTCAGCCGGCCAGCGACAACGTCGTGCTGATGATGACCTGCCAGCCGCGGTCCGGTCAGGTGCTGGTCTCGCTCACCGCTCCGGCCGGCGAAGCGCCGAAAACAATCGAGATCTCTTCGAAGCGCCAGACCAGCCGCCTGCCTGGGCAGCTCGTGCCCGGCCCAGGCGACGGCGGCATGATCGAGGCCACCGCCCCCGTATCGAACGCTGCATTGCAAAGCTTCGCCCGGACCGGCGACATCGCCCTCGCCGATGAGCGCGGATCTCAGGAGTTGCCAGTCAACCGGGTCGAACGGCTGGCGGTTTCCGACTTTTTCGAGCAGTGCGCCGCCTAGAGCCGTGGCGATCAGGATGCTAGCTTGGCCGGCATGAAGTTCGCCGCCGCGCTTGCGATCGCCTTTCTCGCCACCGCCGCCAACGCCCAGGACACCCGCGTCTGGGCCGTCGAAACCCCCAAGGAGGCCGACGCCTGGCTGCGTTTCGGGACGCCGGACACCGACGATCAGCCGATCGCCTTCAGCTGCGCGCGCGGTTCAGGCCAGGTGAAGGTGGTCGCGGCGATCGGCAAGAAGCTCGGCGTGCGCCAGGCCGGGGAAGTCTGGTTCGACCGGGCCGGACTGCGCGCGCCCTGGCCGCTCGGCGTCAACCTGGCCTCCAAGGACAGTTCCGCCACCCTGCGCGGGCAAGGCCATGCCGACGTGATCGGCGGTGGCACGCTGGTTCTTTCTGAATTCTCGACCCGCGCGCCGGTAGCCGCGGCCTTCCGCAAGAGCGGAGCGATCCGCCTGACCGCAGCCGGAGAAACGCTGGAGCCGCCCCCCGCGCCTAAGGGCGCGGTGCGCAAGTTCCTTGGCGCCTGCAAGTAGGGGCGCCCGCAAGTAGGGCCTAGGCCCGGCGGCCCGTCGCCGAGACGTTGTCGACCCCCAGCGCCGCCAGGGCTCCAGCCATGATCCCCTCGGCGTCCAGGCCGGCCTGGGCGTACATCGCTTCGGGCTTGTCCTGGTCCTGGAAAATATCGGGCAGCACCAGGGTGCGGACCTTGAGGCCGCGGTCGAGCGCGCCGTGCTGGGCCAGGGCCTGGAGCACGAAGGAGCCGAAGCCGCCCATCGCGCCCTCTTCCACGGTGATCAGCGCCTCGTGGTTGCGGGCGAGATTCAGGATCAGATCGATGTCGAGCGGCTTGGCGAAGCGGGCGTCGGCGACGGTGGCCGACAAGCCGCGGGCGGCCAGCAGGTCCGCCGCCTTCAGGCTTTCGGTGAGGCGGGTGCCGAACGACAGGATGGCGACGGCCGAGCCTTCGCGGACGATGCGGCCCTTGCCGATCTCCAGCGGCTCGGCGAGGTCGGGGATCGCCGCGCCGGTACCCTCGCCGCGCGGATAGCGGAAGGCCGAGGGGCGGTCGTCGATGAACGCGGCGGTGGCGATCATCCGGGCCAGTTCGGCCTCGTCGGCGGCGGCCATCAGCACCATGCCGGGCAGCGCGCCCATGAACCCGATGTCGAACGAGCCGGCATGGGTCGCGCCGTCTGCGCCGACCAGACCGGCGCGGTCCATGGCGAAGCGTACGGGCAGGCCCTGGATCGCCACGTCGTGGACCACCTGATCGTAGCCGCGCTGCAGGAAGGTCGAATAGATCGCGCAGAACGGCTTCATCCCGTCGGCGGCCAGGCCCGCGGCGAAGGTCACCGCATGCTGCTCGGCGATGCCGACGTCGAACATCCGCTCCGGGAAGCGTTTGGCGAACAGGTCCAGGCCCGTGCCGGAATCCATCGCCGCGGTGATGGCGATGATCTTCTCGTCGCGCTCTGCCTGCTTGATCAGCTCCTGCGCGAAGACCTTGGTGTAGGTCGGCGCGACCGGCTGGGCCTTGGCCTGCTGGCCGGTGACGACGTCGAACTTGGCCACCGCGTGCAGCTTGTCGGCGGCGCTCTCGGCCGGGGCGTAGCCCTTGCCCTTCTGGGTGACCACGTGGACCAGGACCGGCTTGTCCTTGATCTCGCGGACGTTCTTCAGGACCGGCACCAGGGCGTCGAGGTCGTGACCGTCGATCGGCCCGACATAGTAGAAGCCCAGCTCTTCGAAGAGCGTGCCGCCAGTGACCATGCCGCGAGCGTATTCCTCGGCCTTGCGGGCCGCTTCCTGCAGCGGCTTGGGCAGCACCTTGGCCACCGACTTGCCGAGATTGCGCAGGGACTGGTAGCCGCCGCCGGAGACGACGCGGGCGAGATAGGCGCTCATCCCGCCGACCGGGGGGGCGATCGACATGTCGTTGTCGTTGAGGATGACGGTGAGTTGGCCGCTGGTGCAGTGGCTGGCGTTATTCATCGCCTCATAGGCCATGCCGGCGCTCATCGAGCCGTCGCCGATCACCGCCACCACGCTGTTGGACTTGCCGGCCGCGTCGCGCGCCGCGGCGAAGCCCAGCGCCGCCGAGATCGAGGTCGCCGCGTGGGCCGCGCCGAAGGGGTCGTATTCGCTCTCGCTGCGCTTGGTGAAGCCCGAGAGGCCGCCGCCCTGACGCAGGGTGCGGATCCGGTCGCGACGGCCGGTGAGGATCTTGTGCGGATAGGCCTGATGACCGACGTCCCAGATCAGGATGTCGTCCGGCGTCTCGTAGACGTGGTGCAGCGCCACCGTGAGTTCGACCACGCCCAGCCCGGCGCCGAAGTGCCCGCCGGTCTCGGAAACCACGTCGATCATTTCAGCGCGCAGCTCATCGGCAAGCTGGCGAAGCTCAGCCGAATTGAACCCACGCATGTCGCGGGGATACGAAACCTTGTCGAGAAGCGGCGTAATTGGCGGCATATTCTTCGTGTTCTTCACTAGTTCCGGCGATCTAGCACGAAATCGACGCTAGCCCGTAGGAAATCCGCCCGCGGACCGAACGGGTCCAGGTGGGCTTTGGTCTGTTCGGCCAGCAGGGCCAGGCGCTCGCGCGCCGCGTCGGCGCCCAGCAAGGTGACGTAGTTGGCCTTGCCCCTTTCGGCGTCCTTGCCGGCCTTCTTGCCCATCTCGGCGCTGTCGCCGTCGACGTCGAGCAGGTCGTCGACGATCTGATAGGCCAGGCCGATGTCCTGGGCGAAGGCCATCAGCGCGTGACGCTCGGCCTCGCCGGCATGGGCCATGATCAGCGGCAGTTCGAAGGAGACGGCGATCAGCGCTCCGGTCTTCAGCCGCTGCATCCGCGCCACCGCGCCGAGGTCGTCGTCGCGCACGCCGAGCATGTCGATCATCTGCCCGCCGCACATGCCCTTGGCCCCAGAGGCCTGGGCCAGGCGCAGCACCATGTCCGCGCGCACGGCGCCGTCGTGGTGGGTGTCTGGATCGGCGAGGATCTCGAAGGCCACGGTCTGCAGCGCGTCGCCGGCCAGCACGGCGGTGGCCTCGTCATAGGCCTTGTGCACGGTAGGCCTGCCGCGGCGCATGTCGTCGTCGTCCATGCACGGCAGATCGTCGTGAATCAGGCTGTAGGCCTGGATGCACTCCAGGGCGCAGGCCGCGCGCAGCACCGGGCGATCGTCCAGATCGAACATCCGGCCGGTCTCGATGGCGAAGAAGGTGCGCAGGCGCTTGCCCGGGCCCAGCGCCGCATAGCGCATGGCCTCGGTCAGACGCTGCTCGGGCCCCTCCGCGCGCGGCAGGAGCGCGTCCAGCGCCACCGTCACGAGGTCGGCGACCTCGGCCACGCGCTTGGCTAGCGACATCTCAATTGAACTCGGCGGGTTCGACGCCGGCCTGACCGTTCTGTCCGACCACGATCTTCTCGACCCGCAGGCGCGCAGCTTCCAGCCGCTTTTCGCAGTGGGCCTTCAGCTTGGCTCCACGCTCGTAGAGTTCGATGGATTGCTCCAGCGGCGCCTGACCCGACTCGAGCTGGCCGACGATGCGTTCCAGCTCGGCCAGGGCCTGCTCGAAAGAAAGCGCGTCAATGTCGGCGGCGTCGGCCATGGGGAAATCCTCGAGAAGCGAGCAAGTTAGAGACGGGCGCCCGGCCCCGCAACGTCTAGGGACCGATCAGGTCCGTTCGTAACGTCTGGTCGACCAGTACTTCCAGCCCTGGTTCGCGGTGAGGCGCCAGCCTCGTCGGCGCAAGGCGCGGCCGACCATGAAGTTGAAGAACCCGTGCGCCAGGACCACCACGTCCTCGCCGCTCTCGGCCAGGTCGATGATCATGTCGGCGGCCCGGTCGGCGCGGGCCTCGGCCTCACGCCTCGTCTCCTGCCCCTCATGGTGGTTGAAGAACCACCACCAGAAGCGGGCGAGGAAACCCCAGAGCTTGGGGGACATTCGAACGAAAGTCGGCCAGTTCGGGGGCGGCAGCGGCGCCTCGACGAACAGCGGGGTGCGCGAGAACTCGCGGCCCGCCGCCAGCGCCAGGGCGCTCTCGATCGAACGGTTGCGGACGGACGAGATGATCACCCCGGCCCGCGCGGTTTGATCAATCAGCTGGTGCGGCGGCTTCTGGCCCGGCCGGATGCCGAGCTGCTCGTAGCGGCTCCAATAGTCACGATAGCCATGCGCGTTCAGCATCACCCTGCGGTGGATGTCCGGCTCGCCATGTCGCGCAAGGACGATCGCCCCAGGGCGCGCGGCGTCAGATCTCGGAAGGTCGGCGGTCAAAGCGTCGGCCATGTCATCAAGAGGTCCGGATTCGCGCAACCCAGCCTCGCCCTTCACCCCAGCGAGAGAGCCCGAACATGCGCGAACGCCGATCGGCCTAGAGCCTCAAGGTCGTACCCGCCCTCGAGCGAGGACACAACCCGCCCGCGGCTATGGGTCCGGGCCACGCTCATGATGGCTCGGGTGGCCCAGTCGAAGTCCTCGGCCTCAAGCTGCTGGCTGGAATCCCCGATGGGATCGCGGGCGTGGGCGTCGAAGCCGGCCGAGACGATGATCAGGTCCGGGGCGAAGGCGTCCACATGCCGCATCAGGCCGTCGAACTCCTTGCGCCACGCCTCGCGCGGGGCGCCCGGCGGCACCACCGCGTTCTTGATATTGTCGGGCACGCTCTCGGAGGGATGGCCGGTCCCCGGCCACATCGGCCACTGCTGCACGGACGCGAAGAACAGGTCCTCCTGCCCGCCCAGCACCGCCTGGGTGCCGTTGCCGTGGTGGACGTCGAAGTCGACCACCGCCACCCGCCGCAGGCCGGCCAGTTGAGCCGCCCGCGCCGCAACCGCCACATTGGAGAAGATGCAGAATCCCATGGGCAGGGCCGGCTCGGCATGATGGCCGGGCGGGCGCACCGCGCAGAACGCCCGCTCATGCTGCCCTGCAGCCACATCGCGCACCGCCTGGACCACGCCGCCCGCCGCGCGCAGGGCCGCAGTCAGGCTGCCGGGCGACATGTAGGTGTCTTCGTCCAGCTTCAGCAGGCCGCGCTCGGGCGCGGCGTCGTGGATCGCCTCCACGTAGGCGCCGCGATGGGCGAGCTGCAGATCGGCCTGGCTGATCAGCGGCGCCTCGCGCCGGTCGAGCCCCAGATCGCTGTCGTCCAGAGCCCCCAGCACCGCGCTCAGGCGTTCCGGCCGCTCGTAGTGCGCATCACCCGGGCGATGGCCGAGCATGTCGAGATGAGTGTAGAGGGCCAGGTCCATTGGAATCGCAGACTAACTCGTCGAGCGCCGAAGCCGAATGCAGCAACCCACTATACGCCGTGCAAACCTGGAAGACGCCCAGGTTTTGGCCGATCTCGGCGCCCTGACCTTCAGCGACACCTTCGCTCACCTCTACCCGCCGCAGGACCTCGCCGATTTCCTGGCGCAGGCCTACAGCCTGGAGCGCACGCAGGCCGATCTCGCCGATCCGGCCAAGGCGAGCTGGCTGGTCGAGGCTGATGGCGTGGCGGTCGGCTACGCCCTGGCCGGTCCTAGCGAGCTGCCCCATCCTGAGGTCACGCCGCAGAGCGGCGAGCTGAAGCGCTTCTACCTGCTGAAATCGTGTCAAGGCGGCGGCCTTGGCGGGCGGCTGTTCGCCGAGGTGATGGCCTGGCTGGAACGCGATGGACCACGCGATCTCTGGATCGGGGTTTGGTCCGAGAACTTCGGCGCCCAGCGATTCTACGCCCGCCACGGCTTCGAGAAGGTCGGCGAGTACGGCTTCCGGGTCGGCGGGACCGTCGACCACGAGTTCATTTTACGGCGTGCCGCGCACGATCACTCCATTCAGGCGTGAATTTGCGACGAACCCTTGCCAGTTTCGCTGAATTCCTGGCCCCGCTTAGAGAATTATTGCTGCGAATTAACGCCGCGGTCTTTGACGGTGAAGCCGGCTTTTGCCAGTTTGCGCTCAATCATCGACCTAGCTGACAGGCGACGGGTGGGATGCTGAAGATCGGTTATGTCCGACTGCGCGACGCGTGGTCGGCCGAAGACACTGCGACCTTGAAATCGATCGGTTGCCATGTCGTGCGCGCCGAGGAGCCGGACAGCCCTTCGGGCGACGGATCGGTCGTTCTTGGCTCAATTCTGGATTTTATCGCCGAGGGCGACCAGCTGGTCGTCACCCGCCTGAGCCAACTGGGCGCGTCCAGCCACGACCTGCTGGAAGTGATCGACCGGCTCGAGGCCCGCGGCGCCAACCTGTTCGTCGCTGACGCCGACATCAGCAGCCAGGGAGAGGGCGGCCGCGCCCTGCGCGCTGCGCTGGCCGCCGTGGCCTGCATCGAGCCGGCCTGGGCCAATCGCCGGCGCAAGGGCGCCCCGGCCGAGGACATCCGCGCCCTGCAGGCGGCCGGCGTCGGCCCCGTGGAGATCGCCCGCCGATTGGGCGTTTCGCGCATGACCGTCTGGCGCAAGCTTCGCGAGGCCGCCGGCTAGGGCGCCCCGCGATGGGCCCTTGCGATCGATACGTTATAATATTACATCATCCCTCGCCGTGACGGTTGCGGCCGACCACGGAGGGATTCTTGAAGCCTGCCCCCAGTTCCCTCCTGGACGCCTCGGCCATCAGCCTGTCCGGCCTCTGCCTGGCCCACTGCCTGGCCCTCCCCCTTGTCGCCGCCTTCTCCCCCCTCGTGGCGACCTGGGCGGAGGCCGAGTGGGTGCATGGCGTCGCCATCGGGCTGGCCGCGCCGCTGTCGATCCTGGCTCTGTGGCCTCGCCGCGAGGCTCCGACCATCGCCTTGGCGCTGGCTGGGTTGGTCCTGCTGGCCATGGGCGCCTTGCATTGGCCCTCCCACGACCTCGAAACCTCGATCACCGTGGGCGGCAGCCTGCTGCTGGCCGGCGCGCATCTGCTGAACTGGCGCCGGCGCGGCCACGCCCACTGATCGCCTGATTGCGGCCCACCGCAGCGGCTGCGACGACAACGGTCCATGTCGAACGCAAGGCATGCTGGACAACGGCGGTCGGCGGCTCCATCTTTCGAAGTCAAACGTCTGTTCGTCTCCCCACGGGATATCCGCCCCATGTTCATGCGCTTTTTCACCGAGCTGCGCGAAGCCAAGGTTCCGGTGACGCTGAAAGAGTACCTCATGCTCATGGAGGCGCTCGACAAGGTGGTGATCGACCGGTCGGTCGAGGACTTCTATTTCCTGTCGCGCTCGGCCCTGGTGAAGGACGAGAAGAACCTCGACAAGTTCGACCAGGTCTTCAGCCACGTCTTCAAGGGCCTGGAAAAGACCCAGGGCCTGGGCGCGGCCGATATCCCCGCCGAATGGCTGAAGCGCATTTCCGACAAGTTCCTCACCGACGAGGAAAAGGCCCAGATCGAGGCCATGGGCGGCTTCGACAAGCTGATGGAAGCCCTCGCCGAACAGATGCGCAAGCAGCGCGAAGAAGGCGACGGCGACGGTGAGGGCAAGGGCCAGAACGGCCAGAAGGGCGACGGCAGCTCGCCGTTCGGCGCCAATGGCTATCATCCCGAAGGCATCCGCATCGGCCAGGACAAGGGCCGTCACGGCAAGGCCGTGAAGGTCTGGGACAAGCGCGAGTACAAGAACCTCGACGACAGCGTCGAACTCGGCACCCGCAACATCAAGGTCGCCCTGCGCCGGCTGCGCAAATGGGTCCGCGACGGCGCCGCCGACGAACTGGACATGTCGGGCACCATCAAGGGCACGGCCGAGAAGGGCTATCTGGACATCCAGATGCGTCCGGAACGCCGCAACAAGATCAGCGTGCTGATCTTCTTCGACATCGGCGGCTCGATGGATAGCCATATCAAGATCTGCGAGGAACTGTTCTCCGCCGCCCGCTCCGAGTTCAAGAACATGGAGTTCTACTACTTCCACAACTGCCTCTATGAGAGCGTGTGGAAGGACAACCGGCGCCGTCACGCCGAGAAGCTGAACACCTGGGACATCCTCCACAAGTACTCCAGCGACTACAAAGTGCTCTTCGTCGGCGACGCGACCATGAGCCCCTACGAAATCACCTATCCGGGCGGCTCGGTCGAGCACTGGAACGAGGAAGCCGGCGCCATCTGGATGGACCGCGTCGCGCAGATCTACGAACACGTGGTCTGGCTGAACCCGACGGCCGAGCGCCACTGGGACTACACCCCCTCGATCGAGGTGATGAAGCAGCTGGTCAACGACCGCATGTTCCCGCTGACCATCGAAGGCCTGGACAAGGCGATGCGCGAACTCGCGCGCTAAGCCGCCTCGCGGTTTGCAGGCCACCTGTTACGGTGGTGTGACGCTTGAGAGATTCGCCCGTGGACGCCGCCAAGGCCAACGAGACTGAAGAGACCAACGAGGCCGCCACCAAGGCCGCGGTGTTCTGCGCCGCCGAGCGGCTTTTCGCGCTGCACGGTTTCCAGAACGTCTCGGTGCGCGACATCACCGCCGACGCCGGCGTGAACCTCGCCTCGGTGAACTATCACTTCGGCTCCAAGGACGCCCTGCTGTTCGAGATCTTCCGTCGTCGGACGGCGGAGCTGAACCGCGAACGCGCGCGGATGCTGCACGAGGCCAACGACCGCCACCAGGGCGCCCCGCCCGTGCGCGAGATTCTCGAGGCGCTGTTCGCGCCGCCGCTGCGCTGGGGTTCGCCTGAGAACGACCGCCGCATCTCGATCCAGTTCATCATCCGCTCGCGCAGCGAGGGGACCGAGGACATGCGCGAGGCGCTGTCCAAGGACGTCAGCCACCTGGCCCGATTCGCCGAAGCGCTGATCAAGGCGCGCCCGGACCTGCCGGCCGAGACCGTCTACTGGCGGCTGCACTTCTGCCTGGGCATGGTGCACAACAACCGCTTCGCCGAGTTCGACCGCCTGCACGTGCTTTCGGACGGGGCGACGCGGGAGGGCGACACAGAGGCCCTGCTCAAGCGCATGCTCGACTTCGCCGAAGCCGGCTTCCTCGCCTAGAGCAGTCAGGCGGCCCGCCGCCTCGCCAGGTAGCGTGACCGCCGCATGGACCTGATCGATCCTTTCGCCCTCGCCACGCCGCGCCTGGCTACCCGCCTGAAGAGCGGCGAGCCGCACCAGGTGTTCTCCGGCTTCCTGTTCCACGTCGAGGCCGACCGCTACATCATCCTCACCGCTCTGCACTGCCTGCTGCGGCCCAACCTGCCCTACTTCAGGAACCGCGGCGCGGAGGGGACCTGGGCGGAGACCTTCGGCCACGACCTCGACTGCCCGGCGCTCGACATCAGCGTGCCGCTCTACGATGCGGACACGCCCCGCTTCCGCTGGCACCAGGATCCGCACAACGCCTCGATCGATGTCGCCGGGGTCCCCGTCCGCCTGCCCTCGCGGCCGCAGGCGATCAACTGGACCGGACGGTTCGGCGACTACGACGTGGTCGAGCAGGCCCTGCCGCTGACCAGCGGCACGGCCGGCATGATCTACGGCTACCCCGGCGGGGCGTCGATTCTCGGCAGCGCTCCTATCGCCCGCGGCTTCACCCTGGCCTCCGACTACCGGATCAACCCGTTCGCCTTCTATGTGGACGGCATCGGCGGTGCGGGCTGCTCCGGCGGGCCGGTCGCCCTGCGGGCCGAACGCGGCGACCGCACCCTGATGCAGTGGATCGGCATCTATGTCGCCACCCAGGACGCCGAGCGCCTGGGCCGCTGCATTCCCCGGCCCCAGGTGATGGAGTTGGTCGACGCCATGGTCGCCGAACCGACGCTCTGGGATTGACAATGGCGGCCGATCCGAGCGCAGAGGCCGCGCCACACCCCGCTGAGTGACGTAAGGGCGCCCGACGGCTCTTCCCCCGTCCCGTCAGACTCTGATAGGACGGTCGGCATAATTTAAGCCGTTAAAAATTTAGGGAGTCGCCCGCGCGACCCATTTTGCGATCCGCGCGCGGGCGGGACGCTGTTGGAAACAAATTTCAAAGATCCGGACGACGGTCAGGCCGCGTCCGAAAGCGTTGTCGTCGAGCAGACCCTGGCGGAAAAGGAAGCCGCCTACGAGAAGTTCGTCTGGGACAATCTCAAGCGTAACTACATAGGCAACTACCTGCACGGCATGCTCGGCATGACCGGCTTCCGGCTGATCAACGCGCCGACATTCCTGCCCGCCTACCTGCACATGATCTCGGGCTCGAACACCATCGTCGGGCTGGGCCTGGCCCTGCAGCAGGTCGGCAGCGTGATCTCGCCGATCTTCGGCGCAACCCAGATCGAACACCGCACCAAGGTCATGCCGGCCGCCGTCTGGATGGGCGGTCTCGCCCGCGTCCAGATCGTGGGCATGGCGCTGGCCGGCTGGTTCCTGTCGGGCCAGACGCTGATCGTCACCATGATGGCGCTGATGTTCCTGTTCGGGCTGTTCATGGGCACCCAGCGGGTGGTGTTCGGCCTGCTGATGGCCAAGGTCATTCCGATCAGCCGCCGCGGTCGCCTGCAAGCCTGGCGCAACGCTACCGGCGGCCTGATCGCCGCCGCCCTGGCCTGGGCCGCGGGCAAGTATCTGATCCAGGGCAACGTCCTAGGCAACGGCTACGCCACAACCTTCGGCCTGGCTGCATTCCTGACCACCTTGGGCCTCTGGGCGCTGCAGGTCCTGCTGCGCGAGCCCGAGCCGCCGAACCTCCCGGCCCAGGCCAGGTTCCGCGACCGCCTGAAGGACTTCCCCGCGCTGATCATGTCGGACCCGGGCTACGCCTGGTTCCTGGTCGTTCAGATGGTGGCCACAGCCGGCCGCATCGCTACGCCGTTCTACATCATCTACGTCTCGTCCTCGATGGAGCTCGACGGCAAGACGCTGGGCCTGCTCAGTCTCGCCTACCTCGGCGCGGACACGCTCTCGAACCTGGTCTGGGGCTATCTGGGCGACAAGACCGGGTTCCGCCTGGTGCTGCTGTTCTCGCTGATCGCCTGGATCGGCGCGACCACGCTGCTGATGCTCAACCACGCGCCGTGGGGGATCTTCCTGGCCTTCTTCGGCCTCGGCGCGGCGCAGTCCGGCTACATGATGGCCGCCCAGACCATGATCCTGGAATTCGGGTCGCGAGCCGAGATGCCGATGCGCATCGCGATCTCTTCGACCGCCGAGGGCATCATGGCGTCGCTCGGCCCGCTGGTCGGCGGCTTCGTCGCCGACCACTACGGCTACAGCTACGTGTTCGGGGCCTCGATCGGCTTCCTGGTGCTCGGCCTGCTCGTCGTGCTGACCGTCGTCAAGGAACCCCGCACCGCACGGATGGCCTCGCTATAGCGGCGTGCTAGACCCATGAGCATGAAGCCCGAGAAGGAACCAGAGGTCGTCGACCTCGCCGAGCATCGCAAGACCCTCAAGGCGCGCGAGGCGGCCGCCAAGGCCGCCCGCGACAAGGCGACCCGCCAGGCCAAGAGCGGCGGGTCGATGCTGGGCGGGCGGCGCCACGCCGGCCTGATCCTGGTCGCCGTCGTCCTGGTCCTGTTGGCGATGTTCGTCCTGCCGAGATTTCTCTAGCGAGCGTGTCACAGACGGGCGGGGTCCTCCGTCCTATGCTCAAAGCCGCCAGACGGCCCAAGCATCGGAAGAGGACCTCCCCATGTCTGCCCGCATCAATCCCTACGCCGCCGCCCCCGAGATCATCGCCGCCATGGTGGCGTTCGAGAACGCCGTGGTCTCTTCGGGTCTCGAGCACAGCCTGATCGAGCTGGTGAAAACCCGCGCCTCGCAGATCAACGGCTGCGCCTTCTGCATCCACATGCACACCCAGGACGCCCGCGCGCACGGCGAGACCGAAGAGCGGCTGCACATGCTCGCCGCCTGGTGGGAGACTTCGCTCTTCACGCCCCGCGAGAAGGCGGCCCTGACCTGGACCGACTCCCTGACCCTGGTCGCCCAGACCCGCGCCCCGGACGCCGACTACGCGACCATGCGCGAACACTTCGACGAGCCCGAGGCGGTGAAGCTCACCATGCTGATCGGCGCGATCAACGTCTGGAACCGCATGGCCGTCGGCCTCCGCTCCCAGCATCCCCGCAAGTGGTCGACTGAGAAGGCGGCGGCCTAAGGGCGATGCAAGATGCTCCCCCGGGAGGGGAGGAACTAAAGCGTCAGGCCGCCAGCTTCGCGGCCGCGGCCTGTTCGATGCGGGCCTTGGCCATTTCGTTGGCGACCTCGTGGGTCGGCCGGCCTTCGGTGATGGAGCGGTCCAGCACCTGCTCCAACGTCTGGGTCAAGCCGACCAGCTTGGTCTCGACCCAGGTGGGATCGAAGGCCTCGCCGCGCTCCAGGGCGCGGATCTCGCCGGCCACGTTGATGATGCCGCCGCCGTTGATCACGTAGTCCGGGGCATAGAGCATGCCGCGCTCGAACACCGCCCGGCCGATGGCGAGGTCCGCCAGCTGGTTGTTGGCGCCGCCAGCGATCACCTTGGCCTTCAGCTTCGGCAGCGTGCTCTCGTTGATCGCTCCGCCCAGGGCGCAGGGCGCGAACACGTCGGCCTCGGCCTCGAAGATCGCGCCGGGGGCCACGACCTTGGCGCCGGTGCGGGCGGCGACCTCGGCCAGGGCGTCCTCGTTGACGTCGGTCAGGATCAGCTTGGCGCCGGCCGCGTGCAGCTTGTCGGCCAGGTAGGCGCCGACATGGCCGACGCCCTGGATCGCCACGGTGACGCCGTCCAGGTCGCGCTTCAGCGCCCGACGCACGGCCAGGCGCACGCCCCGGAACACGCCCTCGGCGGTCACGGGCGAAGGATCGCCCGAGGCGGCCGGATGGCCCTCAAGGCCGGCGACGTAGCGGGTCCGCTTGCGCGAATAGCTGAGGTCGACCGGCGAAACGCCGACGTCCTCGGCGGTCCAGTAGCTGCCGCCCAGGGTCTCGACCGCCTGGCCGAACGCTTCGAACAGCGCCGGGGTCTTCATGGTGCGGGAATCGCCGATGATCACCGACTTGCCGCCGCCCAGCTCCAGGTCGGCCATGGCGTTCTTGTAGGACATCGCCCGCGACAGCCGCAGAGCGTCTTCGAGCGCTGCGGCGGCGCTGGCATAGGGCCACATACGGCAGCCGCCGGCGGCCGGGCCGCGCGCGGTCGAGTGCACCGCAATGATTGTTTTCAGACCGGTTTTTTCGTCGAAGAACGAATGTACGCCTTCGTGGCCCTCGAACGCGGGGGAATCGAACAAGGTCATGCCGCAGACTACGCCTCAGACTGGAAGAGATTGCCGGTGCCTCTACGCCCCTGCCCGGCCGATCACAAGCCCGCTCTGACCCTCGCCTCACCCTCTGCGGTGATTGGCGCATTGGGCAGGGTCGGCGCTTTCGGAATCTTCGGCGCGCCCGACGGCAGCGGCGCCTGCGGGGTCTTGATGAACGACAGCAGGTCCGCCCAGACCACCGGCCCCTGCTTGTCGCGGGTCATCAGGTGCCAGCCCTCCTTGTAATAGGCGGAGCGGTCGGTCGGCTTGAGCTTGGCGGCGGCCTGGAAGCTTGGCGCCTCCGGAATGATCTGGTCGTTGGCGCCGTAGATGTAGAGCGTCGGAACCTTGATCCCGCCCACCGAGCTCCACGCCCGCTCCATCATCTCCACCAGGCCGTAGAGCGTGTCGGACCGCGCGCCCCAGGTCATCAGAGGGTCACGGCCCATGGCGATCAGCTCGTCACGATTGTCGGTCGGCTTCACCCGATTGGTCAGCCAGCGCGGCGGCTCGTAGATCTTGTCGGCGGTGAAGCGGGCGGCCAGCCACAGCGTGGTCTTGTAGGGCAAGGGCTGGTTCGACCAGCCCCATACCGCCGGTGCCATCAGGATCAGGCGGTCGGCGGCGGGCGGGCGGTCCGACGCGAAGGCTTCGATGGCGACGGCCCCGCCCATGCTCTCGCCGGCGACGACGACCGGGACCCCGGGATGCAGGCCGCGCACCAGCGCCGTCAGCGTCCGCAGATCCTCGACCATCAATTCATCGCCGCCCCAGATCCCGCGATTGGGCGAGCGGCCGAAGCCCCGCTGATCGAAAGCGTAGGTGGTCACCCCGTTCTGCGCCCAATAAGGCGCAGCCAGATGGAAGGCGTTGGCGTAGTCGTTCATGCCGTGCACCGCCACGACCACCGCCTCCGGCTGGCCCGGCGTCTCCCAGCGGGTCAGCCCCAGCCGCGCGCCGTCGAACGACACGAAATTATCCGGCTCGATCCGCGGTCCCTGGAACCCGATGGGAGGCGCGCCAGCCTGCTGCACCATCAACGGGGTGCAGGCGCTGAGCATCACGGCGGCTGCTATGGCGGCGAGGCGCTTCACGAACGCAAAATCTCCTGAACCCTATGGCGAAGATAGGGCGCCACTTCGTCTTCGAACCAGGGGTTCCGCTTCAGCCAGCCGGTGTTGCGCCAGGACGGATGCGGCATGGGCAGGAACTGCGGCGCGTACTCACGCCAGGCCCGCACCGTCTGCGTCATGTTTTCCTTGGCCCGCTCCCCCAGCGCCCAGGCCTGCGCATAGCCGCCGACCAGCAGGGTCAGTTCCACGTTCGGCAGTTGCGCCAGCAGCCGCGGCCGCCACAGCTGGGCGCAGCGCGGCGGCGGCGGATAGTCGCCGCCCTTGGGATTGGTCCCCGGAAAACAGAAGGCCATGGCCGCCACGCCCAGCTCCGGTCGGCCATAAAAGGTCTCGGCGTCGATCCCCATCCAGGCGCGCAGCCGATCTCCGGAGGGGTCGGTGAACGGCAGACCGCTTTCGTGCACCCGCCGCCCAGGCGCCTGGCCGCAGATCAGCAGCCGCGTCTGCGGCCGCACGAACACCACGGGACGCGGCTCGTGCGGCAACTCCCCGGCGCAGGCCCGGCAGGCGGCGATATCGGCAAGGACGGCCGGAAGGCTCATCTCGCCGATATAGGAGCCCTAGTCCTCGGCGTCCTGCGGCGGGGCGAGGTTCTCGCCCTCCAGCGGCAGCCGCAGGCGGTAGACGCCCTTGAATTTCTCCGGATCGGCCGGCTTGCCGTGGCGGGTGACGACGATTTTTCCCTGGCGGGCCAGGCCGCGCGCGGTGTTGCGCACATGGCCGGTCAGCCGCCGCCAGTTCTCGTTGTCGGCTGCGCGGGCGATCTCCTCGGACGAGGCGGACTTGCCGGGGGCGAGCTTGCCCAGCACGTCGAAGATCACGGCTTCCATGTCGACGCTCATATCAGCCGCCTCGCTTCAGGGTTTCACGGGCGATGACCACCTGCTGGATCTGGCTGGTGCCCTCATAGATCCGGAAGATGCGCACATCGCGATAGAACCGCTCGATCCCGTGATCGGCGACATAGCCGGCGCCGCCGAAGATCTGCACCGCACGGTCGGCCACCCGGCCGACCATCTCGGAGGCGAAGTACTTGGCGGCCGCGGCCTCCATGGTCACGCTCTGCCCGGCGTCGCGTTTGCGGGCCGTCTCCATGGTCATCGCCTTGGCCACCAGGGCCTCGGTCTTGGAGTCGGCGATCATCCCCTGGATGAGCTGGAAGCTGGAGATTGCCTGGCCGAACTGCTTGCGCTCGGTGGCGTAGGCCACGCAGTCGGCCAGCAGCCGCTCGGCCACGCCGATGCAGACGGCCGAGATGTGCAGCCGCCCGCGGTCGAGCACCTGCATGGCGACCTTGAAGCCCTCGCCCTCGGCGCCCAGGCGGTTCTCGACCGGCACCCGGACGTTGTCGAAGATCACGTCGCAGATGTGCGCGCCCTGCTGACCCATCTTCTTCTCGGGCTTGCCGACCGAGAGGCCCGGCAAATTGCGCTCCACCAGGAAGGCGCTGACCCCGCCGCCGCCGGCCTTGGCCGGATCGGTGCGGGCCATCACCGTGAACAGGTCGGCCTTGTTGGCGTTGGTGATGAAGCGCTTGGAGCCGTTCAGCACGTAGAAATCGCCGTCGCGCACCGCGCGGGTCTGGACGTTGGCGCTGTCCGAGCCGGCCTCCGGCTCGGTCAGGGCGAACGAGGTGATGATCTCGCCCGAAGCGATGCCCGGCAGATATTTGGCCTTCTGGTCGTCGGTTCCGAACATCACCAGCCCCTGGCTGCCGATGCCGACGTTGGTGCCGAAGGCCGAGCGAAACGCCGGACTGGTGCGGCCGAGCTCGACGGCCACCAGACACTCGTCCTCCATGGAGAGGTCCAGGCCGCCGAACTCCTCGGGGATCGACAGGCCGAACAGGCCGAGCCCCTTCATCTCGTCGATCACGTCGGACGGGATCGCATCATCCTCGGAGACCTTGGCCTCCAGCGGCCGCAGGCGTTCGGTGACGAAGCGGCGGACCGTGTCGATCAGCTGTTCGCGGGTTTCGAGATCGAGGGCCATGAAAAGTCTCGGCTATTGGCAGGCTTGGGGGTCCGCCGGCGTCTCGGCGAACTTGGAAAGGGTGACGCTGATAACCGGATAGGGCCAGACCTGATAGCCCACGGCGCCGGCCGGCACCGTGCAAATGGCGCTCAACCGCTTCATCAGCTTGCCGCCGCGCAGCGCGGTGATCTCGGCCTGGTAGGTGACCGGCCGGGTCAGGCCATTCCAGACCTTCAGGATCGACTGGCGCTTCTCGACCGAGGCGTCGAGCGCGACGGCCAGCTTGCCGGCCCCTGCGCCCTTGTAGGTTTCCGCGCCATCGGGCGCCGCCTTGCCGATGCGACCGGTCTCGACGTCCGCCAGGCCGGGCCGGCCCTGGGCGTCCAGGCGCAGCACCGCCCTTTGGCCGGTCATCACCTGGACCGCCGCGCCCTCGACCTTGGTGCGCGGATCCAGGCCCGCCGCCTTCAGGGCCTCGACCGGGATGCTCGGCGCCTGGGCCTGGGCGCTCCCCGCCAGGGCGAGCACCAAGCCGGCGATCGCCAGCGTCCGCATCAGGCGCGGGCCAGCGCCAGGGCCGAACCCTGGCCGACGCCGACGCACATGGTCGCCAGCGCCCGCTCCCCAGCGTTCAGCTTCAGCGTACGGGCGGCCGTCAGCGCCAGCCTGGCGCCGGACGCGCCCAGCGGGTGGCCGATGGCGATGGCCCCGCCGTGGGCGTTCACATGCGCCGCGTCGTCGGCCAGGCCCCAGGCGCGCATGCAGGCCAGCGCCTGGGCGGCGAAGGCCTCGTTCAGCTCGATCACGTCGAAATCGCCGACCTTGATCCCCAGCCGGGCGGTCAGCTTCTCCACCGCCGGCACCGGGCCCACGCCCATCACCCGTGGCGCGACGCCGCCGGCGGCCCCAGCCTCGATCCGGGCCAGCGGCTCCAGGCCCAGCTTCTCGACCATCTCGGCGCTGGCCAGCAGCAGGGCCGCAGCGCCGTCGTTCACGCCCGAGGCGTTGCCCGCCGTCACGGTGCCGTCTTCGCGCACGATCGGTTTCAGGGCGCTCAGCGCCTCCAGGCTGGTGTCCGGGCGCGGATGCTCGTCCTGCGTCACGACGATGTCGCCCTTGCGGTCCTTGATGGTGACCGGCGCGATCTCGCCCTCGAAGAAGCCTGCGGCCCGGGCCGCGCCTACGCGGGCCTGGCTGCGCTGGGCGAAGCCGTCCTGGTCTTCACGATTGATCTGGTAGTCGGTGGCGACGTTCTCGGCGGTCTCAGGCATGGCGTCGACGCCATAGGCCTTCTTCAGCGCCGGGTTCACGAACCGCCAGCCGATGGTGGTGTCGTAGATTTCCGGGCTGCGCGAGAAGGCCGTGTCCGGCTTGGCCATGACGAAGGGCGAGCGGCTCATGCTCTCGACGCCGCCGGCGACAATCAAGTCGGCGTCGCCCGAGGCGATGGCCCGCGCCCCGGCGATCACGGCGTCCAGGCCCGAGGCGCAGAGGCGGTTGACGGTGATGCCAGGCACGGTCTGGGGCATGCCCGCCAGCAGCAGCGCCATGCGCGCCACGTTGCGGTTGTCCTCGCCGGCCTGGTTGACGCAGCCATAGATGACCTCGTCGACCCGCTCCCAATCGAGCTTGGGATAGGCGCCCATCAGCGCCTTCAGCGGATGGGCGGCCAAATCGTCCGCCCGGACCTTCGACAGGGCGCCGGCATAGCGGCCGATCGGCGTCCGCAGCCCACCGCAGAGATAGACAGTCCGGCCTTGCATCGCGTGTCCCCGCCGCATAGTTCGCGTTGTGAATAGGGCCGCAAACTAGTGTTTGAACCGGCGACGGGCAAACCCTTCCGAGGGTTCAGGGGTACGATATGGACGGCGGCGAAGAAGAGATCATCGGCGGTTGGAAGCATGAGGTCGTCAAGGACGGCGAGTGGGCCGGCTGGACGCTCTATGGCAACGACCCGTTCGAGGACCATGCCGGCCCGTTCTACTTCAAGGTTGGCGACGACGGTCGGCGGGTCTGCGCCATGCGCGCCGAGCGCCACCACATGAACGGCGGCGGCTTCATGCACGGCGGGGCGATCATGACCTTCGCCGACTACTGCCTGTTCGTAATCGCCCGTGACGACCTGCAGGACAGCCGCAGCGTGACCGCCCAGTTCAACGGCGACTTCGTCGGCGCGGTGCCCGAGGGCGCGCTGGTCGAGTGCCGCGGCGAAGTCGTGAAGGCCGGCCGCAGCATGGTGTTCGTCCGCGGCCTAATCACCACCGGCGACGAGCCGGTGATGAACTTCTCAGCCATCATCAAGAAGACTCGGCCGAGGACCTGATCCGATGAAGAAGCTCGACGCGGCCGCCGCGAAACGCATAGCTCCCTCCGCACTCATGGTGCTGATCGCCGGGCCGATCTTCCTGTTCCTGGCCGTGGACCTGCTCATGTTCGCGGCCATGAGCGGCGCCCGCGCGCCGACCACCTCCAACCAGGTCGCCGACCTTTCTATGGAGATCGTGCTCTGCGGCTTCACCGGCCTGCTCGCCTCGTTCGGGGTGCGCAACATCTGGCGCGAACTCAAGAAGTGACCGCCTCATGAGCTACGCCCTCTCGGTTCTCGACCTCTCGCCGGTCAGTGGCGACGGCACCCAGGCGCAAGGGGTGCGCGACACCATTGAGGTGGCCAAGGCCGCCGAGCGGCTCGGCTATGAGCGGTTCTGGGTGGCCGAGCACCACAACATCGGAACGCTCTCCTCGCCCGCGCCGGAGATCCTGATCGCGGCTTTGACCCAGGCGACCAGCACCATCCGGCTGGGCTCCGGCGGGGTGATGCTGGTGAACTACTCGCCGCTGAAGGTCGCCGAGGTGTTCATGGAGCTGGAGGCCCTGGCCCCCGGCCGCATCGACCTCGGGGTCGGCCGCGCGCTGGGCACGGACGGGCGGACCGGCGCGGCGCTGCGCTCGGCCATGTCGGACGCCTTCCCGCACTACTTCGCGCTGCTGAACGCCTGGCTGCTGGACGCGGCAGGGGTCGAGCCGATCACCGACGCCCATCCGGCCCACGATATCCACGCCAATCCGTCGGGACCCTCGCATCCCGACCTCTTCATGCTCTGCTCCTCGCCGGAAAGCGCGGTCTTCGCCGGCCAGGCCGGGGTCGGCATGGTGTTCGCCGAGTTCATCGCCCGCACCGATGGCGGGCCGTCGGTCGAGGCTTATCGCAGAGCCTTCGCCCCCTCCGCCTTCCGCGACAAACCCTGGGCCGGCGTGGCGACCATCGCCCTGGCCGCCGAGAGCGCGGAAGAGGCTGATCGTTTGGCCGCGCCGATGCGGGCCGGCAACCTGGCGACCTTGGACGGAGAACGGCGGCGCTTTCGCTCGATCCCGGAGGCCCAGGCCTTCCTGGCCGAACGCGCGGGCGATCCTCGGATGGCCGGCGTCATGGCCCGAGCCATCGTCGGCGATCCGGCCAGCGTCAAGGCGCGGCTGGACGAGAAGGCGCGCGCCACCGGAGCCGACGAGCTCTTCGTCATGGCGGTCGGCCCGACGCTTGAGAGCCGCATCCGGTCGCTCGAGCTGATCAGGGCCACCTAGGGGACGATGCTCGCCTCAATCCGGGTGACGCCGTAGACGCTGCGCCAGGCCTTCTTGTCGGCGGCCAGGACCAGCCGCCAGGGCGCTTCCTTGTCGCCCAGCGGCGCGCCGTCGACCGTGTCGGCCAAGATCACCATGTCGGCATGGAAGTCGCGGTCCAGCTCGGCCAGCGAATAGACCGCCTTGAAGCCGTCCTTGCCGGTCACCACCACGAACGCCCGCAGCGGGTCGCCGTGCAGCTTGGCGCCGACCGGCAGTCCGCCGGCCCGCAGCACATAGCTCAGCACCGGCCCTTCATAGGACTTCTCGCCGACCTTCACGCTCTCGCGGGGCAGGCCGGCGATGTCGGCGCTGCTGACGCTCTTGGAAGCGCCGCCAGGCGCGACCACCGTCAGTTCGGCCGCCAGCGCGCTTGCGGGCGCCAGCAGGGCGAGGGCGAGGATCAGCCCCCTCACATCGCCGCCTTGGCTGCGGGCCGCGCGCGCATGACGCCGGCCCAGCGATGTACGTGGGTCAGCTCTTCGGGGATCTCCAGCTTGATCATGCGGGTGAAATCCAGGCCGATGAAACCGACGATGTCGGCGATGGTCAGTCGATCGGCCGCCAGCCACTCGCTCTCGGCCAGGCGGCGGTCCAGCACCTTCAGCGCCCGCAGGCCCTGCTCCTTGTTGTACTCGGCGACGGCCGGGATCTGGGTGTCCAGCGCAGCCATCGCCGGATGGCTATGGCGCACGCCCATCATGAACGGCGTGGCGACCAGCATCTCGGCCCGGCGCAGCCACATCTCGATCACCGCCGTCTCCTCGGGCGTGCGCCCGAACAGGTTCGGCTCCGGATAGCGGCTCTCCAGATAGCGGCAGATCGCGACCGACTCGGTGACGCAGGTCCCGTCGTCCAGTTCCAGCGCCGGGACGTTCGGCAGGCCGGCCTTGGCCAGGTAGTCGGCCTGCTTGTGCTGGCCCTGCATCAGGTTGAGCTGGACGATCTCGATGTCCTCGATGCCCTTCTCGGCCATGAACCATCGGACCCGCCGCGGGTTCGGCGCCAGAGGCGTATCGTAGAGCTTCATCGCGTCCTCCTTCGAGGCTATTGCCCGAACAACTCCCGAGGCATGGCCCCGACCAGCGCGCCGGTCATGCAGGTGGCCAGGAAGCCGGCGATCAGCGCCTTCCACACCATGCCGATGATCTCGGTGCGCCGCTCGGGCATCAGCACGCCCATGCCGGTCACCGTTATCCCGACTGACCCCACGTTAGCGAAGCCGCACAGAGCATAGGTCAGGATCATCCGGGTCCGCTCGGTCATCTCACCGTTCGGGATCGCGCCCAGCTGGATGAAGGCGATGAACTCGGTGAGCATCAGCTTCACGCCCAGCAGATAGCCGGCCTTCAGCGCCTCGTCCCAGTGCACGCCCATGGCCCAGGCCAGCGGCGCGAAGACCACGCCCAGCATCCGCTCGATGGTGAGGGGAGCGCCCAGCACTGGCGGAAACACCGACAGCAGCGCATTGCCGATGGCCACGAAGGCCACGAACACGATCAGGATGGCCGAGATGTTCAGGACCACGGTCAGGCCGTCCATCGTGCCCTTGCTGATGGCGTCGATGGAGCTGTCGTACTTCAGCAGCGAGGAATAGTCGGCGTAGAGGCCGCCCTGCCCTTCCTTCTCGGGGATCATGATCTTGGCCAGCAGGATCCCGGCCGGGGCCGAGATGATCGAGGCCACCAGCACGTGGGCCGCCGCATTGGGCAGCACCACCTTCAGGATCGTCGCATAGGCCACCATGGTCGAGCCGGCGACCGTCGCCAGCCCCACCACCATCATCAGGAACAGTTCCGAGCGGGTGAGCTTGTCGAGATAGGCGCGGATCACGATCGGGCTCTCGATCATGCCCAGGAAAATGTTCACCGCCACCGCCAGGGCCGAGGCGCCGCCCAGGCCCATGGTCTTCTGGAACAGCAGGCCAAAGCCGCGGGTGATCCACTTCAGGATATTCCAGTGCCACAGCAGCGCCGACAGCGCCGAGATCACCAGGATCAGCGGCAGCACCTGGAAGGCGAAGACGAACAGCGCCCCGGAGTTGGTCACCTGATAGGGCTGGGCCCCGCCGCCCATGTAGCCGAACACGAACTGCGTGCCGGTCGCAGTCGCCGCGGCCAGGCCGTCGACCCCGCGATTGATCGTCTCGATCACCCCCTGCGCGCCCGGCAGCCCGAACAGCAGCAGGATCAGACCGATCTGTACGGCGACCGATCCCAGCGCCAGCCGCCAGGGGAAGACCTTCTTGTTCTCCGACAACGCCCAGCACACGGCGATAACGAAGCCCAGGCCAGCGAGGCTCTGGGCATTTTCAGGTCGGAACATTCATGGCCCCCGGACCGCCCCCGCGGTCCAAACATTCTACGAACCGCACGGTGACGCGCAGTTTTTGTCGCGCCGATTGTCCACGGACGGGCATGTCTAAGCAAGCGCGCGCAGCGTCGCGACCCCGCCGCCCCTTGACGAAGGCGCCGCGCGCTCTATTTGATTGTGCACAATTGAATTGGAGCCAATTAGATGACCATCCTTTACGCCACCCAAGCCCGGGCCGTCGGCGGCCGCGCCGGCCATGTCGAGAGCCAGGACGGCCTGCTCAGCCTCGACCTCGCCCTGCCCAAGGAGATGGGCGGCAAGGGCGGCGGCACGAACCCCGAGCAGCTGTTCGCGGCCGGCTACGCCGCCTGCTTCGAGAACGCGGTCCGCTATATCGCCGGCCAGCAGAAGATCCCTCTGAAGGGCGCCGCCGTGACCGCCACTGTCGAGTTGCATCCGCGCGCCGAGGGCGGCTTCAAGCTGGGCGTGGCGCTCGACGCCGAGACACAAGGCCTCGACCAAACCGCCGCCGAGGCGCTGGTCGCCGCCGCGCACCAGGTCTGCCCCTACTCCAACGCCATTCGCGGCAACGTCGATGTTGCGATATCTGTTCAGGCGAAATGACCGCCAGATCGAAACCTGACGCCAACGGGACGGCCGCATCCGCGGCCGTCCCGCAGCTGCGCCTCGACAACCAGCTCTGCTTTGCTCTCTACGCGGCCAGCGGACTGGTGACGCGCGCCTATCGCCCGCTGCTGGAACCGCTGGGCCTGACCTATCCGCAATACCTGGTGATGCTGGCCCTGTGGGAGGACGCCCCCCGCACGGTCAAGGCGCTGGGCCAGGCGCTGGACCTCGACTCCGGCACCCTCACCCCGCTGCTCAAGCGGCTGGAGGCGGCCGGCTTCGTCACCCGCACCCGCGATGCGCAGGATGAGCGCCGCGTGCAGATCGCCCTGACCGAGGCAGGTCTCGCACTTCGCGACAAGGCGGCCGAAGTGCCCGCCGCCCTCGCCTGCCAGCTCAACCTGCCGCTGGACCAGATCGTCGACCTGCGCGGCGCCCTGCAGGACCTCGCCCGCCGGATGAAGGCCTAGCTGGCCCCAAGCCGCGCCAGGACTTCGCCGGGAATGCGGTAGTGCTCGATCGCCGGCCGCTGGTTGCGGATGCCGCAGGCCTCGCGCTGAATGAAATAGTGCCAGACCGCCTTGGCCGCGTCCTTGAGCAGAACGACCCGTTCCTCCGGCGCGCCCGTCTGGGGATCGAAGGCCCGCAGCGCCTCCAACGCCATCTCGACCTTGCGCCCGGCCATACCAAGGGCGTTGGCGCGCTCCCCTTGGATCTCGTAGTCCAGGATGCTGGCGCCGCTCTGGAAGTTCAGCCCCAGCGCGCTCTGGGGCATCCGCAGGTTCGACATGCCCCGGATTATGCCCCGCCCAAGGCGACGGGCAAGCGGAGCCAATTCCTCCCCCGCTAGTCCGTGGCCGCGACGCAGCGGGGCGGCAGCTCATAGGGCTCGGCGCCGGTGGCGCGCTCGCACAAGCCCGCCCCGCCCGGGACCTTCAAAGTGTAACTACGTAACGTCTGCAGCAGTGGCTGGTCAGGGTGGCCAGCGTCGCCTTACCTCGATTTAACTAGGCTCCTGGACCTGCCCGGCCCCACATGCTGCGCCACAGGAGGGCCACAATGTCTCTTGCGTTGGCGACACTGATTTTCGAATGGCGGCGCTATCTGGCTGCAGTGATCGCGCTCGCTTTCTCCGGCCTGCTGATCCTCGCCCAGGTGGGCATGTTCACGGGCATCGTGAAGGCGGCGACCGCGACCATCGACCGCTCGCGCGCCGACCTGATGATCATGCCGGCCAAGTCGGAAAGCCTGATCAATTCAGGGCCTTCCAGCCTGCCGCGCCGCATCGGCCCCCAGCTCTACCTCAACCCGAACGTCGCTGAGGTCGCCAGTTTCGACGGCGGCGGCGGTCGCTGGAGCAACCAGCCCAAGGGCGGCCAGAAGCAGGTCACCACCTTCGTCCAGGTGAACATGGTCGACACTGAAAAGGGCGCCCTCACCCTGCCGATCGACTACTCCGAAGCCGTGCGGATCGCCCTGATGGAGCCCAACGCCGTGGCCATCGACCGCTCGGCGCTCGGCCGCCTGGGTGTAAAGCTCGGTGATACAGCCACACTGAACGGCAAGACCGTCCGCATCCGCGCCCTGCTCGACGGCTATCCCGACATCAACCAGGCCTCGGTCGTCGTTTCCCGCGACACCCTTCGCCGCCTGGGCATGATGGAAAAGGGCGAGAAGACTGGGCCGCTGATGGTCCGCATCCAGAACCCGGCCCAGGCCGAAGCTGTCCGCGACCAGCTCAACGCCAGCGCCAAGGGCGCCTACCGCGCCTGGACCCGCGCCGAACTCGCCAAGGCCAACGAAGGCGCGCTGATGAAGGAACAGATCATCGGGGTCTTGTTGGGCTTCTCGGTCTTCCTCGGCTTCCTGATCGGGGTCGGCATCACCTCCCAGACGCTGCGCGGCGCCATCCTCGCCAACATCAAGGAGTTCGCCTCGCTGCGCGCTCTGGGCGTCTCGATGGGCTCGCTGCGCCTGATCGTGCTGGAGCTCTCGTTCTGGGTCGGGGTCGCCGGCCTGGGCGCGACGGCGGTCTTCACCTTCCTGGTCTCGCTGCTGGCCAAGAGCGGCGGCCTGCCGCTGGGCTACCCGGTCACCTGGGTGGTCGGCGTGGCGGTGCTGCTGATGATCATTTCGCTCGCCTCCGGCCTGATGGCCCTCGGCATCCTGAAGAAGAGCCAACCGGCGGACCTGCTGCGATGAACGCTCTCCCCGTCAATCCGATCGCGCTGCAGGGGACCGGCCTGATCAAGCGCTTCAAGACCGGCCGCACCCATATCGAGGTGCTCAAGTCGGTCGATTTCGACTGCCGCCATGGCGAGATGACCATGGTCATGGGCCCCTCGGGCTCGGGCAAGTCGACCCTGATCGCCGCTCTGTCGGGCCTGCTGCGGCCGGACGCCGGACAAGTCACCGCCCTGGGCGAGGATCTCTGGAGTCAGCGTCCCGGCAAGATCGACAAGTTCCGCCTCGACCACTGCGGCTTCATCTTCCAGGGCTTCAACCTGTTCGGCGCGCTGACCGCCCTGCAGCAGGTGACCACGATCCTGAAGTACAAGGGCTACTCACCAAGCGAGGCCAAGGACCGCGCCGCCGTCGCTCTGACTGAGGTGGGCCTTGGCGCCCGCCTCAACCAGCGGCCGGCCGAACTGTCCGGCGGCGAGAAGCAGCGCGTCGCCATCGCCCGCGCCCTGGCCAAGGACCCACGTCTGCTGTTCGCCGACGAACCGACCAGCGCCCTGGACGGCGAGAACGGCCAGATCGTCATCAAGCTTCTGCAACGCGCCGCCAAGGAACACGGCGCGGCGGTGGTTTGCGTCACCCACGACCCGCGGCTCGAGGCCTACGCCGACCGCATCATCCACATCGAAGACGGCCGCATCCTGGACGATCGACGCACGAACGGCGCGTACGACCCGGCCGCCCTCAGCCAACCCGAGCTCGTCGGAGCCTAAGAGAGACCATGTTCGCCTTCGTGAAATCCCACCGCATCAAGATAGCGGTCGTCGCCGCCCTCGTCGTCCTCGGCGGCGGCGCCGTCATGATGTCCGGCCAGGCCAAGGCCAAGAAGGCCGAGGAGGCCAAGGTCGCCGCCGCCGCTGCGCCCAAGAGCCCCTATGTCGCCATCGCCAACGGCAAGGCCGACGTCGAGGGCGGGATGATCCAGGTCGCCGCCCGCCGCGCCGGCATCGTGCGCGAGGTCTATGTCCAGGAAGGCGACAAGGTCGTTAAGGGCCAGATCCTCGCCCGCCAGGAAGATGACGAGCCCAAGCTGTCGGCCGCCCGCGCCGCCGCCTTGGTCGATCAGGCCAAGGCCCAGATGACTCAGTACCAAGTCCAGCTGACCAGCGCCGAGCGGGAGCACAAGCGCTTGCAGGGGTTGGTCTCCACCAACTTCGTCGCCGCGCAGAAGGTCGATCAGGCCACCGACAAGATCCGTGAGGCCCAGGCCAACATTCAGGCTCAGCGCGCCGCCATCGCCACGGCCCAGGCGGCGCTTGAAGAGGCCCGCTACAACCTCGAACTGACCATCATCCGCGCCCCGACCGATGGGCGAATCGCTCGCCGCTACGCCAATCCGGGCGCCGGCGCCTCGACCCTTAACGTCTCCAACATGTTCGACCTGGAGCCGACCGCGCCGCGCATCGTCCGCGCCGAGATCGCCGAGAGCGCCCTGCCGCACGTGGCCATCGGCCAGGTCGTGCAGATCGCCCCGGAATCCGAGCCGACCAAGTTCTACAGCGGCAAGGTGCTGCGCCGAGCCGCGGTGTTCGGCGCCCGCAAGCTGCAGTCGGACGACCCCACCGAGCGCACCGACGACCGCGTTGTCGAGGTGGTCGTCAGCGCTGACAGCGCCCCGTTCCTGATCGGCCAGCGGGTGCTGGTGAAGTTCATGCGCGACGGCGGCGCGGCCCTGGCCGCGCGGTAACGATGACCAGATGCTCCCCCGCTGGGGGAGCTGTCAGTCGCACGGCTGACTGAGGGGGACGTCCGACTCAGATTTGAGAGCAGACCCCGTCCGTCTCGTGCGTCGCATCGAGCCACCTCCCTCAGGAGGGGAGGAAGAGCCACGCTTGACGCCACCTCTCCCGCGCCGCACAACCCGCGCAAATTTCAAACCCCTGTTTGGTTGGGAGACTTCCATGGCGGACATCCGCTTCGACGGCAAAGTCGCGATCGTCACCGGCGCGGGCGGCGGCCTTGGCCGCCAGCACGCCCTTGAGCTGGCCCGTCGCGGCGCCAAGGTCGTGGTCAACGACCTGGGCGGCTCGGTCGACGGTTCGGGCGGCTCCTCGGCCGCGGCCGACGCCGTGGTCGCCGAGATCAAGGCCGCCGGCGGCGAAGCCATCTCCAACGGCTCGTCGGTCACCGACGACGCCGGCGTCGCCCTGATGGTCAAGCAGGCCATGGACACCTGGGGCCGCATAGACATCCTGATCGCCAACGCCGGCATCCTGCGCGACAAGTCCTTCTCCAAGATGGAACTGTCGGACTTCGAGCTGGTCGTGAACGTCCACCTCATGGGCACCGTGAAGCCTGTGAAGGCGGTCTGGGAAATCATGCGCGAGCAGAACTACGGCCGCATCGTCGTGACGACCTCGTCGTCGGGCATGTACGGCAACTTCGGCCAGGCGAACTACGGCGCGGCCAAGCTCGGCATCATCGGCTTCATGAACACCATCAAGCTCGAAGGCCAAAAGAACAACATCCACATCAACGCCATCAGCCCGGTCGCCGCCACGCGCATGACCGAGAACCTGATGCCGGCCCCGGTGCTGGAAAAGCTGAAGCCGGAATACGTCACCCCGGGCGTCGTCTACCTGGCCTCGGAAGAAGCCCCGACCGGCGCGATCCTGACCGCCGGCGCCGGCGCCTTCGCCCTCTCGCGCATCTACGAAACCGAGGGCGTGTACCTCGGCGAGGGCGGCCTGTCGGTCGAAGAGGTCCGCGACAACTGGGCCAAGATCTCCGATCCGGCCGGCCAGCAGGCCTACGTCAACGGCGGCGAGCAGAGCGGCAAGTTCTTCCGCAAGCTCCAGGGCGGCTAGGCTTCCCACACCCATAGGGTGATCTATTCGCGGGCGGCCGTCTCTCGGGGGCGGCCGCCCGTTTCGTTTCGACGAATTCACTTGCCGCCGTGTGGGTTATCGCGCGTAACCTATGCCCGAGACCGAAGGCCCGCAGAGGCCCGGCTCGCCATAGGGAGAAACCGAACCTTGACCCAGGCCTCGCCGGCTCCGCGCGCAAGCTCGCTGCCGCTGTCCACCATATTTGCGTTCGCCGCCACCAGCCTTCCGATCCAAGCCGTCGTGATCGCGGTCGCGGTCTACCTGCCTCGCCACTATGCCAGCCACCTGGGCGTCAGTCTGGCCGCTGTGGGCAGCGCCTTCTTCATCGTCCGCATGATCGACATTCCGGTCGACGGCCTGCTGGGCTGGGTGATGGACAAGACCCGCACCCGCTGGGGGCGTTACCGTGTCTGGAGCGTGATCGGCGCGCCATTCCTGATGGCGGCCATGTACTGGCTGTTCATGCCGGCCGAGGGGGTCGGCATCGTCTACCTGATCTTCTGGCTGCTGGTGATGTACCTGGGGACCTCGATCCTCGCGCTCTCCCACGCCGCCTGGGCCGCGACACTTGCGCCCGCCTACAACGACCGCTCGCGGGTGTTCGGCATCATGACCGCGGTCGGCGTTCTGGGCGCCGCCGCCGTCCTGGCCATACCGATTCTCGCCGAGGCCCGCGGCCTGCCTGATTCGCGCAACGTCGAGACCATGGGCTGGCTGATCCTGCTGCTCACCCCGATCGCGGTCGGCCTGGTGGTCTGGCGCACGCCCGAGCGCATCGCGCCGGAAGTCGCCGGCCATCAGTTCAAGCTCCGCGACTACTGGTCGCTGGTCACCCGCCCGAGCATGGCGCGGATCCTGGCCGCCGACCTGTGCCTGGCGCTGGGCCCGGGCTGGATGAGCGCGCTCTACCTGTTCTTCTTCACCGACAGCCGCGGCTTCACCACGGGCCAGTCCTCGATCCTGCTGGCCGTCTACATCCTGGCCGGCTTCGCGGGCGCGCCGATGATGGGCCGCCTGGCGATGTCGATCAGCAAGCACCGCGCGGTGATGGTCGCCACCACCGGCTACTCGCTGATCCTGATGTCGCTGATGCTGATCCCGAAGGGCAACATGCTGGTCGCCATCGTGCCGATGTTCGGGGCCGGCTTCCTCGCCGCCGGCTTCAACGTCCTGACCCGCGCCATGACCGCCGACATCGCCGACGAGGTGCGCCTGGAACAGGGCAAGGAACGCTCGGGCCTGCTCTACGCGATCACCACCATGACCTCGAAGATCGCCGGCGCATTCTCGATCGGTCTGACCTTCATGGTGCTGGACGCGGTCGGCTACGTCGCCAAGGAGGGCGTGGCCAACACGCCCGAGGCCATCCACAACCTCGAACTGGCCTATCTGATCGGCCCGATCGTGTTCGTGATGCTCGGCGGCGCCTGCATGGTCGGCTACAGCCTGGACGCCAAACGGCACGGCGACATCCGCCGCCAGCTGGACGAACGCGACGCGCTCTACGACGAAGCCCCGATCATCGAGGTCGCAGGCATCGACGCAGCCATTGCAGTCCCGCCCCAAGCGGGTCGATAGTACTACCGAACCAACCGCGGCCCGGCGCGCAGCCGGGCCGCAGCATTTTCAGAAACCGCCCCAGTCATTTTCCGGGGCCAGACATTTGAGGCGTTCATGGCGAATTCCGCCGCAGGCAACTCGCGCCTGCCCCTGCCCGTCGTGCTGGCGTTTTCCTCCACGGCCTTGCCCATCGCCGCCATCGGCCTGGTCATGGCGGTCTATCTGCCGCGGTTCTTCGCCGGCCAACTCGGGCTGTCGCTGGCCGCGGTCGGCCTCGCCTTCACCATCGTGCGGCTGATCGACTTGGCCATCGACCCGCTGCTGGGCATGGCCATGGACCGCACCCGCAGCCGGATCGGCCGCTACCGGCCCTGGCTGCTGATCGGCGGTCCGATCGTCATGCTCGCCGCCTACATGCTGTTCATGGCGCAGCCCGGGATCACCGAGACCTACCTGGTCGGCTGGCTGCTGGTGCTCTATCTGGGCGTCTCGATCCTGACCCTGTCCCAGGCCGCCTGGGGCGCGTCGCTGGCCACCGACTATCACGATCGCTCGCGCGTCTACGGCGTGATCCAGGCGGTCGGCGTGATCGGCGCGGTGCTGATCCTGCTGCTGCCTCTGGCGCTCGGCAAGGCCGGCGAGGGCGTCAATGGCGTCCACGCCATGGGCTGGTTCTGCATCCTGCTGATCCCGGTCACCCTCGCCCTCTGCACCCTGATCACCCCTGAGCGCGTCGCCCCCGAGGTGAACACCAAGGAACAGGTCACCCTGCGCGACTACTGGGACCTGGTCCGCCGTCCGGAAATGGCCCGCCTGATCTTCGCCGACCTGTTCATGGCTCTCGGCCCGGGCACCACCGCGGCCCTCTACCTGTTCTTCTTCCACGACGCCCGCGGCTACAGCACCCAGCAGACCGGCGTCCTGCTGGTCTTCTTCATCGGCGCAGGCCTGGTCGGCGCCATGTTCTGGGGCTGGCTGGCCCAGAAGATCGGCAAGCACCGCGCCCTGATCGTCTCGGCCGTGGCCTACGCCGTCACTCAGGCGGCGCTGATGATCATCCCGCCGGCGACCATGAGCCTGGCCATCCCCGGCATGTTCTCGGTCGGCTTCGTCTCCTCGGCCTTCGTGCTGATCGTCCGCGCCATGGTCGCCGACGTCGCCGACGAGGTCCGCCTGGAGACCGGCAAGGAACGGGTCGGCCTGCTCTACGCCCTGGTCACCACCACCCAGAAGATCGGCTCGGCCATCACCGTCGGCATCAGCTTCACCGTCCTGGACCTGGTCGGCTACAACGCCGCCGAGGGCGCCGCGAACACCCCCGAGGCGATCCGCGGCCTGGAACTCTGCTACGTCTTCGCCCCGATCATCCTGGTGTTCTTCGGCGGCGCGGCCTTCATCGGCTGGAAGCTCGACGCCAAGCGCCACGCCGAGGTCCGCCGTCAGCTCGACGAGCGCGACGCCCTGGCGGCTGAAGCTGGCCTGCTGCAAACGGTCAGCGGCGTCGGTCTGGCGACCGACACGCCGCGCTAGGGGGACAGATGCTCCCCCACTGGGGGAGCTGTCAGCCACATGGCTAACTGAGGGGGACCGGATCGAGAGCCGTCCCCCTCCGTCGTCCCTTCGGGACGCCACCTCCCCCAAAGAGGGGAGGCTCTACGAAGGCCCTACCCCAGCGCCTTCGCCGCGGCGATGAACGCCTTGGCCGAAGCGCTGCCCGGGTCGACCGCCACCAGCGGCCGGCCCGCGTCGCAGGCCTCGCGTAGCGCCATCTCCAGCGGGATCTCCGCCAGCACCGGCACGCCCAACTTGGCAGCTTCCGCCTTAGCCCCGCCGGAGCCGAAGATCGGGATCGGCGTCCCCGTGGTCGGATCGGCGAAATAGGCCATGTTCTCGATCACGCCGAGGATCGGGGTCGCGGTCTTGCGGAACATCGAGGCCGCCCGCCGCGCGTCGATCAGCGCAATCTCCTGAGGCGTGGAGACGATCACCACCCCGTCGATCTTCATCTTCTGGATCAGGGTCAGCTGGATGTCGCCGGTCCCCGGCGGCAGATCGACCACCAGCAGGTCCAGCGGCTCGGCCTCCGAACCCCAGGCCACGTCGTTCATCATCTGGCGCACGGCGGACGAGGCCATCGGCCCGCGCCAGATCATCGGCGCGCCCTCGTCGACCAGGAAGCCGATCGACATCACCTTCAGCCCCCAGGCCTCCAGCGGCTGCAGCTTGCCGTCGACAAAGGCCGGCTGCTCGTCGACGCCCAGCATCCGCGGCGCCGAGGGGCCATAGACGTCGGCGTCCAGCAGCCCCACCCGCAGGCCCTGGGCGGCGAAGGCGGCGGCCAGGTTGACCGAGATGGTCGACTTGCCCACCCCGCCCTTGCCGCTGGCCACGGCGATCACCCGGCGCACATGGGCCGGCCGCGCGGCGTCGGCCGGCGGAGCCGGCGCGGCCTGCGGGTCCTGCGCCAGCCGCGCGCCCTTGCGGACTCGGGTCACGCCTTCGGCAGGAGGGGCCGCGGCCGCATGTTCGGAGGTCAGCACCACCTGGGCCTTGGCGACGCCGGGCACGGCCGACAGCGCCGCCTGGGCCTCGTCGCGCACCGGCGCGTACATCGCCGTCTCGCTGACAGCCACTTCCAGCATGAAACCGGCGCGGCCCGGGCCCAGCGTCAGCCCACGGACAAGCCCCGCGGCCGCCAATCCCTTGCCGGTCTTCGGATCAACTACGCGATCCAGGGCTGCGATCACCGCGTCGCGGTCGGGGATTGTCGGATCCATACGGCCCTTTGTCTTGCTTTAACGCCTGCTGGGCCACATATCCGGCTCATAGCGCCGGTTTACAAGCCCAGGCTCGGGCTGACGACGCGGCCGCGCCGAAACGAAAGCAAGACGACGCGACCATGCCTTGGAACGACAACGCAAACCCCGGCCCTTGGGGTTCGCCGCCGCCCAATGAGGGCAACGGCGACAAGAAGCCCGGACCCCGCCGACCGCTCGGCGGCGGAGGCGGCGGCCCTCGTGGTCCGCGCCGCCCGGAAGGCCCTGAACTGAACGCCGCCTTTGAGCGCCTGCAACGGCAGCTCCGCGACTTCTTCGGCGGCGGCCCCGGCGGTGATGGAATCCGTCCGGCCGCGATCGCCGCGGTCGCCGGCGTCGGCTTCGGCCTCTGGGCGCTGTCCGGCGTCTACATCGTCCAGCCCAACGAGCAGGCCGTGGTCACCACCTTCGGCGCCTATTCGCGCTCCGAGGGCCCTGGTTTCCGCTACCACCTGCCCACGCCGATCGAACGCGTCGAGAAGGTGCCGGTCACCAGCCTCAACCGCCTCGACATCGGTGGGACGCCCGACAACGACATGCCCGAGGAAAGCCTGATGCTGACGGGCGACGAGAACATCGTCGACCTCGACTTCAGCGTCACCTGGCGAGTGGCCGACGCCAGCCGCTACCTCTTCACCCTGCGCGATCCCGACGTGTCGGTGAAGGCCGCCGCCGAGAGCGCCATGCGCGAGGTGGTCGGCAAGTCCGAACTGCAGCCGATCCTCACCACCGGCCGCGGCGTGATCCAGAACCAGACCGCCGAACTGATGCAGCGGACCTTGGATTCCTGGGGCTCAGGCATCAGCGTGGTGGAAGTCCAGATCCGTTCGGCCAACCCGCCCCAGGAAGTGGCCGCCGCATTCCGCGACGTGAACAGCGCCAGCCAGGACCAGGAATCGGCCCGCAACGAGGCCAACACCTACCGCAACCGGGTAATCAACGAGGCCAAGGGCGACGCGTCGAAGCTGATCCAGTCGGCCCAGGGCTATCGCGAACAGGCTGTGCGCGAAGCGACCGGCGACGTGGCCCGCTTCAACCAGATCTACAACGAGTACCGTCGCGCCCCCGGCGTGACCAAGGACCGGCTCTACATCGAGACCATGCAGCGCGTGCTCGCCAACTCCAACAAGGTCGTCATCGACGGCAAGGGCGCCAGCGCCCCGATCATCCTGCCGCCTGACGTCTTCCGTCCGCGCACCAGCGCCTCGCGCACCGCTCCGGCCGAGGTCGCCGCCCCGGCGCCCGCCGCGCCCGCACCTGCTCCGGGAGCTGGCCGATGAACCGCAGCCTCGCCGTCCTAGGCGTCATCGTCGCGGTCATTCTGATCGTCCTGTCCCAGACCTTCTTCATCGTCGACCAGCGCAAGCAGGCCGTCGTCATTCGCCTTGGCGAACCAGTCCGCGTGATCAACGCCCCGGGTGATCCGTCGCCCGGCCTGAAGGTGAAGGTCCCGTTTGCCGAGAACGTCGTGCTGTTCGACAAGCGCAACCTCGCCATCGAGGCCGCCAAGGAAGAGATCACCGCCTCCGACCAGAACCGCCTGGTTGTCGACGCCTTCGTCCGCTACCGCATCTCCAACCCGCTGCAGTACTACCGCACCCTGCGCGACGAACAGACCGCCAGCGACCGCATCGAGCGGCTGGTGAACTCTTCGCTCCGTCAGGTGCTCGGCTCGGCGACCCAGAACGACATCATCTCCGGCCGCCGCGAGGCGCTGCTGGCCCAGACCAAGGCTGACGTCGCCGCGCGCGCCAAGTCCTCGCGCCTGGGTATCGAGATCATCGATGTGCGGATCAAGCGCGCCGACTACCCGGCCCAGATCCAGGAGTCGGTCTATCGCCGCATGCAGACCAGCCGCCAGCAGGAAGCCGCCCGCATCCGCGCCCAAGGCGAGCAGGAGAAGCGCGAGATCATCGCCTCCGCCGATCGTGAAGTGGCCATCACCCTGGCCACCGCCCGCGAGCAGGCCGAAACCACTCGCGGTGAAGGCGACGCGGTGCGGACCCGCCTGTTCGCCCAGGGCTTCGGCAAGGACCCGGCCTTCGCCTCGTTCTACCGCTCGATGCAGGCCTACGAGGCCTCCCTCGGCCAGGGCGACACCACCATGGTGCTCTCTCCCGACAGCGCCTTCTTCAAGTACTTCGAACGCGGTCCCAACGCCCGTTAGGCCCTTGCCAAAGCTCGTGCTTCCAGCCCTCGCGCACACGCCCTCGTTCATCGAGGCGATGCGCGAGGGCTACTCGCGCGACACTCTGCGTCCCGAGACGCCCGAGAGCATCGCCGGGGTCGAAGCCGACCCGGCCGCACTGATCCACGGCCTGCTCAATCCGCCGACCACCATCACCCTGCCGGACGGCAGTCCCGGCGCGGCCGTGCCCTCGACCACCCTCTGGTATGTCGAGGGCGACCAATTCCTCGGCTCGATCAATATCCGTCATCACCTGAACGAGAACCTCGAACAGGTCGGCGGCCATATCGGCTACGTGGTCCGCCCTTCGGCCCAGGGCAAAGGCCACGCCAGCGCCATGCTCGCCGACGCGCTCGACTACATCCGCGCCAACCTCCCGCTGAAGGAGGTGTTGCTGACCGTCAATGCGCTCAACCCCGCCTCCATCCGCGTGATCGAGAAGAACCGGGGCAAGTTCGCCAAGGCCGCCCCGCACATCTGGCATCAGGGCGAAACCGCCCTGCACTACTGGATCGAGCTCTAGGCCGCCGTTCGCTGCGGCGAGCGCACATGTGCCGCAGCGCCGGCAACGGAACCAAGCTGCGCCTTGGCCGCTATCGGTCGGGTTAAACCCGGAGAGGGCCATGCGCACCCAACAGCTCCTCTACGCCGCGGCCGGCGTCGTCATCCTGCTGATGCTGATCCTGCTTGCGATCGGCCTTTCCCATGGCGACGAGGACGGGTCCGCTCCGGCCCGCGGATCGACCAGCTTCGTGGGCGCGGTCGAGCGCGCCCAGGCCGCCACCGTGATGATCACGGTGTCCGGCTCCAGCGGGTCGGACGAGCACATGCAGATGGGCTCCGGCTTCGTCGTCAGCGCCGACGGCCTGGTGGTCACCGCCGCGCATGTCACCGGCGGCCTGCCAGTGGTCAATGTGATCTTTGACGACGGCAGCGTCGCTCGCGCCGAGCTGATCGGGCTCGATGAACCGGCCGACGTCGCTGTGTTCCGCACGACCCCCGGCAAGCAGCTGGTGTCGCTCGGCTTCGCCGACAGCAATCAGGTGAAGGCCGGTCAGCCGGTGGTGCTGATGGGCGCGCCCTACGGCCTGATGGGCAGCGCCGCCTCGGGCATCGTCTCGGCGGTCAATCGCCAGGTTGGCGTCCCGCAGGACGACGAGGATCGCTTCGCCCAGGGCGCCCTGCGCGGCCCGGTGAAGGCCTTCATCCAGATCGACACCGCCCTCACCGCGGGCGGCTCCGGCGGTCCGCTGCTCAACAGCGCCGGACAGGTGATCGGCATGGCCAGCGCCCGCGAGACCCGCGGCGACCCTGGCGCTGGCATCGCCTTCGCCATCCCGTCGAACGTGGTGAAGGACGCCGTCGAGCGCTTCAAGCTGACGCCTGCGGCGCCGAGCGGACAACAGCCTAGCGCGAGGCCCTGATCAGCGCCTCGACCTCGTGCAGATCGGCGGCGATCCGCACGCAGAGCGACTGCATCTCCTCGGTCGGGTCCAGCAGGTCGGGGACCATGATGGTCATCATCCCGGCCGCTGAAGCCGCGCGCACGCCGTTGTGGCTGTCCTCCAGCGCCAGGCACTGGTCGGGCGCGATCCCCAGGCGCTCGGCGGCGGTCAGGAACGGGTCCGGGTTCGGCTTGCCGCGCGCGTAGTCGCCGCGTGCGACGACCGCATGGAAGCGGGGAATGATCCCGCTGCGCCCGAGATGGGACTCCACCGCGCGATGGCTGGACGAGGTGGCGATCGCCCGTGGCAGCGCCAGTTCATCGAGATGGTCGAGCAGTTCCAGAACCCCGGCCTTCAATGCCACGCCGGCCGCGCAGGCGGCATCGACATGTTCCCTGACCCGCGTGTTGAAGAGGTCGATCGGGAATTCGGCCCCGAAGTGGTCGAGCACCTTCTGATTGCTCGACGGTCCCGGCAGCCCGATCATGCTTCTGAACAACGACATCGGCATGTCGTGGCCGTGCTCGGCCGCGGTGGCGATCATCGCGTCGCGATAGACCACCTCGGTGTCGCAGAGCAGGCCGTCCATGTCGAAGACGACGGCTTTCGGAGCGCGGGGCAAACTCATCGCGCGGCTTGTAGCCGCCCGCGTGGCCCGCGGACAATCAAACCCGGCTTCAGTCCGTTACGAACTCGTCGGCGCGATAGCCCTGGAAGTACAGCAGCGCCGTCAGGTCGGCCTTGTCGACCTTGGCGTCGGCCTGGGCCGCGACAATCGGCTTGGCGCGATAAGCGACGCCGAGGCCGGCGGCCTCGATCATCGCCAGGTCGTTGGCGCCGTCGCCCACGGCCAGCGTCTCGGCCAGGGTGATCCCCATGGCCGCGGCCTCTTCCTGCAGCGCCGCCAGCTTGGCCTCGCGGCCGAGGATCGGCTCGCCGACCGTACCGGCGAGGACATCGCCGGCCTCGTGCAGGGTGTTGGCGCGGTTGGCCGCGAAGCCTGCCGCCAGGGCGACACGCGAGGTGAAGAAGGTGAAGCCGCCGGAGACCAGCACCGCGCGGCCGCCATTGGTCGCCATCGTGCGCACCAGGGTCCGGGCGCCGGCGTTCAGCCGCACGCGCTCGTCATAGGCCCGCTGCAGGTCGCCCAGTGGCAGGCCCTTCAGCATCGCCACCCGCTCGCGCAGCGCGCCCTCGAAATCCAGCTCGCCGCGCATCGCCCGTTCGGTGATCTGCGAGACCTGCGCCTTCACCCCGGCGAAGTCGGCCAGCTCGTCGATGCATTCGCAGCCGATGATGGTCGAATCCATGTCGGCCAGCAGCAGCCGCTTCCGGCGGCCGTTCCAGGGCTGGGCGCAGACGTCCACCGGCCAGTTCGCCAGCGCCGTCTCGGCCGCGGCGCGCACCGGGGCGATGGCCTCGGCCTCGACCAGCAGATCCACCGCGCCGTCGCCGAGGATGCGGGGCTCCTTGACGCGGGCGTGCGCGCCTGCGAGCGCTGGGGTCAGGGTGGCGACGGCGAGCGCCGCCGCATCTGAATCGGGACCGACAAGGGTAAGAGCGATCTGCATGGAGCCCCGCATCTGGCTGATCGCCGGGCCGACGGCAAGCGGCAAGTCGGCCCTGGCCCTGCGACTCGCGCGGGAGATCGGCGCCGAGATCGTCAACGCCGACGCCCTGCAGCTCTATGCGGACCTGCGGCTGCTGACCGCCCGCCCCTCGATCGAGGAGGAGGGCCAGGCCCCGCACCACCTGTTCGGCACGGTCGACGCCGCCGAGGGCTGGTCCGTCGGCCGCTGGCTGCGCGCCGCCCTGGCTGAGCTCCACGAGATCGCCGCGCGGGGCCGCCCGGCCGTGGTGGTCGGCGGCACCGGCCTCTATTTCCGCGCCCTGACCCATGGCCTGGCCGAAGTGCCGGACACCCCGGCGGAGATCCGCGCCGAGACCGCCGCCGAGTTCGATGCCATGGGCGAGGCCGCCTTCCGCGCGCGGCTGGCCAAGGCCGATCCTGCCGCCGAGGCGCGCATCTCCCCCGCCGACCGCCAGCGCCTGACCAGGGCCTGGGAGGTGTTCGCCGCCACCGGCCGCTCGCTCACCGACTGGCAGGCCCGCACCGATCCGGCCCTGCCGCCCGGCGCCTGGCGGGCGGTCGCGCTCGAGCCCCCGCGCCCGGCCCTGTTCGCCCGCTGCGACGCCCGGCTCGAGTTCATGGTCCGCGAAGGGGCGCTCGAAGAGGTCGCCGCCCTCGCCGCGCGCGGCCTAGATCCGAGCCTGCCGGCCATGAAGGCGGTCGGCTATCGCGAGCTCGCCGCCGTCGTCGCCGGGGAGGCCAGCCTGTCGGCAGGTTTGGAGAAGGCGCAGCAGGAAACCCGCCGATACGCCAAGCGCCAGTCCACTTGGCTTCGCGGTCAGATGGCCGACTGGCCGCGCCTCGACGCTGAGGGCCAGGAGGACCAGTGGAGGCAGTTTATTGCGCAGTCCCCCGCCTTGACGGGGTGATCGGGGCATGGCATGAGCGCTGCTGACTTCATTTGGAGAATGCTCGTGCGTGAGCTTCTTGTACTCCCTGTGCGACCTCTCGCGGACTGACAGCTCGTCGGCCCGCTAAAGGTCGCTCGCCCAGGCCCCTCGAGGGCCTTTTTTATTGCCGAAATTCAAGGCCTTCCGAAAATGTCCGCCCACCAGACGATTGCTGCCGATACGACGATAGAGACCCTGACGGGCGCCGAGATCGTGGTCCGCGCCCTCATCGACCAGGGCGTCGAAGTGCTGTTCGGCTATCCGGGCGGGGCGGTGCTCCCGATCTATGACGCGCTGTTCGAGGAAAAGCGCCTGCAGCACGTCCTGGTCCGCCACGAGCAGGGCGCGACCCACGCCGCCGAGGGTTACGCGCGCTCGACCGGCAAGCCCGGCGTGGTCCTGGTCACCTCCGGCCCCGGCGCGACCAACGCCATCACCGGCATCGTCGACGCCCTGATGGACTCCATTCCGATGGTCGTGTTCACCGGCCAGGTCGCCACCCACCTGATCGGCACCGACGCCTTCCAGGAGTGCGATACGATCGGCATCACCCGGCCGATCACCAAGCACAACTACCTGGTCAAGGACGTGGCCGACCTGCCGCGGATCATCCACGAGGCCTTCCACATCGCCACCTCCGGCCGTCCGGGTCCGGTGGTCATCGACATCCCCAAGGACGTCCAGTTCTCCAAGGGCGTCTACAAGGGCCCCAACGAGGTCGTCCACGCGCACAACTACAAGCCGCGCACCAAGGGCGAGCCCTCGCGGATCGCCGAGGCCGTGGCGCTGATCGCCGGCGCCCGCCGCCCGATCCTCTATACCGGCGGCGGCGTCATCAACGCAGGCCCCAAGGCCGCCGAACTGCTGCGTGAGTTCGCCAAGCTGACCGGCGCGCCGGTCACCTCGACCCTGATGGGCTTGGGCGCCTTCCCGGCCTCCGACCCCGCCTGGCTCGGCATGCTCGGCATGCATGGCAGCTTCGAGAGCAACAACGCCATGCACGACTGCGACGTCATGGTGGCGATCGGCGCGCGCTTCGATGACCGGGTCACCGGCCGTCTTGATGCCTTCGCCCCCGGCTCGAAGAAGATCCACATCGACATCGACGCCTCGTCGATCAGCAAGAACGTCCGCGCCGATATCGGCATCGTCGGCGACGCCGCCAGCGTGCTGGAGGACATGATCGCAGTCTGGAAGTCGCGGAACCTGTCGACCGACAAGGCGGCCCTGGACGATTGGTGGCGGCAGATCGAGGCTTGGCGCGCCCGGCAGTCGTTCCGCTATCGTCCCGACGCCAAGCTGATCAAGCCACAGTACGCCATCGAGCGCCTGTACGAGCTGACCAAGGACCGCGAGACCTACATCACCACCGAGGTCGGCCAGCACCAGATGTGGGCCGCCCAGTATTACCATTTCGACCAGCCGAACCGCTGGATGACGTCCGGCGGCCTGGGCACCATGGGCTATGGCCTGCCGGCCGCGGTCGGTGTGCAGATGGCCCATCCGGACGCCCTGGTCATCGACATCGCCGGCGACGCCTCGGTGCAGATGACCATGCAGGAAATGTCGACGGCCATTCAGTACGACCTGCCGATCAAGATCTTCATCCTCAACAACGAATGGATGGGCATGGTCCGCCAGTGGCAGCAGCTGCTGCACGGCGAGCGCTACAGCCACTCCTATTCGTCGAGCCTGCCGGACTTCGTGAAGATGGCCGAGGCGTTCGGCGGCGTCGGCATCCGCGCCGAGCATCCGGACGAACTGGACGACAAGATCCGCGAGATGATCGCCTCGCCCAAGCCGGTGCTGTTCGACTGCCGGGTCACCAAGGAAGAGAACTGCTTCCCGATGATCCCGTCCGGCAAGGCCCACAACGAGATGATCATGGCCGAGGAAGCCCGCGACCTCGGCTCGATCATCGACGACGCCGGCAGGCGGCTGGTCTAGGACCAGCCGCGAGCGCGCCTAGAACGACGTCGACAGCGCCAGCCGGTAGCGGCGCGGTTCGGAATAGACCAGCGTCTCGGATGCGTTCGCCTGCCAGCTGTAGTCGTCGAAGACGTTCAGCAGTTGGCCGCGGAGCGTGAAGCTGCGCGCGTCGACCTTGAAGCGATAACGGAACCCCAGGTCCACCACGGCGGAGCCGTCCAGAACGAGCGGGCGGCTCACGGAAGACCGGCCGAGCATCTCGTCATTGACCTCCACCCGCATGTCGAGGCTGAGGTCCGGCGTCTGGCGGGGGCGATATTCGACACCGCCGATCGCTCGCCACTTCGGGGTTCCCACCGGTTGCGAGGCCTGCAGGCGCGCCTCGACCCGAGGCCCGGCGATCGACGGGTCCATCACGTAGCCGCCCAGCAGGATGTTCAGCCCCGGCAGCGGCTCACCGGTCAGCGAAGCCTCGACGCCGCGATGACGCACTCGCCCCGACAGGCCGTACGCGCCGGTGATCGGATCGATCGCGGCGGCCGGCTTCTCGATGTTGAAAGCCGTCACATAGAGGCGGGTCTTTCGCCCGGTCTCGAGGCGAAGCCCGATCTCGGACTGATCGGAGAGGATCGGCGGCAAGATGGTGTTTCGGTTCGTCGCGCTGGCCGGCGCCACGCCGCCCTCCTCCATGCCGCGGGAAATGGAGGCGTAGGCTGTGAGCCGATCGGTCAGCGGCGCCGAGAGGCTGGCGTTGTAGAGCCAGGTCTGGCTTCCGGCCTCGCTGAGCTGGCCTGCGCGCAGGCTGGTGGTCTGGTAGTCGGCGCGCAGCACCCCTAATCGGAGGCTTTGGCCGCTCGCCAGCTTGAGGCCGTAGCTTGCCCCAAGGCCCCATTGATCGACACTGCTCCGGTCGTGCGCCTCCCCCGTCAGCTGCGGGCGCGCAACCTGGAGCGCGCCCGTCTGGACGTTCGCCGCGCCAAGATCGACCACCTGTTCGCCGCCGATCTTTGCGCGGGTCGCGCGGCCGCGGGCCGTCACCAACAGCTCGTTCTGCCCCCAGGACCAGTCCGGCCGCCAGGTGAGCCGCAGCTCGCCCGAGTTGGTCTCGGTGCTTTGCTCGGGCGCGGCCACGACCCGGGCCAGCCCGTCCCCGGCCGGGCCGATCTCGGTGTAGAAATGGGTGAAGGCGGCGTCGGGAAGACTTGCCGAATAGAAAAGGGCGGCCGCCGCGTTCAGATCAGGCGTGATTTCGCCCTCATAGATCGCGCCGCCCAGGCGATTGCGGCCCTTCTCCTGCGCCCAGGTTTGTCCAAGAAAGCGCTGCCGCTCCACATTCGCCGGCGGCTCGCCGCCCGCGGGCGAGAACCGAACCGCGCCTAATCTCTCATAGCCAAACTCGACGCCAAGCAACCTCAAGGCATGGCCGTCGGCGAGCGAAATGCGAGGCGTGAGCCCGATCAGGTAGCTGCGGCCCTCGCCGCCCTGAAAGTCGTTCTCGTCAGGCGCCAGGACCAGCACGCCGGCCGCTCCCCATTGCGCGTCCGCCGATTGCCCAGACGCCAGGATTTCCAGTCGCGGTCGATGATAGGTGTCCAGCGTCAGCGTCGCGGTGCTGGCCCCGTTCGCAGGCTCGCGGATCTGATGGTCGATGAGGCCCGAGGGGCCAGGGAAAGACGTGTCGGTCGCCGACAGGCCCACCAGGACATCGGTGCGGCGCATGAGCGGGCTGTTCGTGCCGCCGCTCCGCGCGAAATAGTAGCCGCCGATCCGATAATTGCCCGCCGCTTCCAGGGCGAACCCGCGGACCTTTCTGTCGTCATAGAGGCCGATGCTCTCGTCGCCGCTCCGATAGCCGTAGGCGCTACGCGCTTCCCCAACCACGGAGGTCTGGGCCGCGGCGTCGCCGGCAGCCGCCAGGGTCGCCGCCAGCAGCGAAATGGAAACAAGTCTGTACATGGTCGCCCCTTCGACAAAGGGCGCGCCATAGTGTGGTCGAGCTTGCGGGAATTCTCGTTTCTTGCGCTCGAAACGTCCGTGCGACGAACCCGGCCGGGAACGGGCCCGAACCGCGCGAGCCCCTGCTCATGGTGAAGGAAGGGCCCCGCGCCGCCGTCGGTCTAGCTGTAGAAGAACCGCTCCTCGGCGATCTTGCCGTCCTTGATCGTGTAGAGCCCGACCTCATCCATCTGCATGCGGTTGCCGGTTTCCTTCTGGGTGAGATCCATCTTGAACCGCACCGCGAACTGGTCGCCGTTGACGTAGGGGCCTTCGACTTCCGTCGAATGGATCTCGTGGGCGTTGTTCCACCATTCGCCCTTGCCGCGCAGGGCGTCCTTGCCGCGCATCTGGGCCATGTCGCCGGGCATCGCCTCGACGCTCAAGACGTCGTCGGCCCAGTACTTCTCGCCTGCCTCGTCGAACTTGCCCGCCTTGCAGAGGGCCACCAGGTCGTTGGCGATGTCTTGCGTGCTCATCACTGTCGTCTCCGGGGGTTGGCCGATCGGCCAGTTCCGAAAAACTCGGTCACCAAACAGCGTTCTGCGCAAGTGAAATGTTTATGATTTGTTCTAACACGTTCGCCAGTCGCGGCTTGCCCCCCGCCCCTGCTTGTGACACCTCGTCGGCGACCGACGTTTAGAGAGCCCGCATGTCCGACGCCCAGCCCGCCTCCGTCTACGACCTCAGCCATGCCGAGGAAGCCGAGAACCTGGCCACCTTCGCGATCCTGGTGGAGAACGAACCGGGCGTCCTGCACCGCCTCGTCGGGCTGTTCGCCGCCCGCGGCTACAACATCGAGAGCCTGACCGTCGCCGAAACCGACCGCCGGGCCCACACCAGCCGGGTCACCATCGTCACCCGCGGCGCGCCGCACGTGCTCGAACAGATCGAGGCCCAGCTGGAGAAGATGGTCGCCACGCGCCACGTTCAGGACGTGACCCGCGACCCCAACGGCCTCGAACGCGAGTTGGCCCTGGTGAAGGTCAAGGGGACCGGCCCGGAACGGGTGGAGGCCCTGCGCATCGCCGACATCTTCCGGGCCAAGGTGCTCGACACCACAATCGACAGCTTCATCTTCGAACTGACCGGGGCCTCGACGAAGATCGACAAGTTCGTCGAGCTGATGCGGCCGCTCGGCCTTGTGGAACTCTCGCGCACAGGCGTGCTTTCCATCACCAGGGGCGCTGACGCCATGTGAGGAGGAACATGTGGTCCGCCTAGCTGCGACCATCTGCTGCCTGCTCAGCCTCTCCCTTCCGGCCCTGGCCCAGCCCCAGCCCGCTGAACCCCCTTCCAGCCTCGACTGGCCCTGGCCGTCCCCGGACCCAAAATCCTGGTGGGATGACAAGTGGCCCGTCCCGGACGAAGCCGCCGATCCCCTGGCCGGGCGCCGCCTTGGCCGCGGCGACCGTCTGCCCGTGATCGGCAACGGCTACGATCCGCTTCTGTACCGCCTGTGGGGCTTGCCGCCGCTGCAGAACCAGATCCTGCGCCCCGGCGAGATGATCCTTGAGGTGGCCGTGCGGCCGGCGACCTCCGCCCGCCAGACGCTGATCCGCACCACCGTCCGACGCGACGGCAAGACCTTCGTCCAGGCCCGCGCCGGCCTGGGCTGTTGCGAACCGGGCATCGCCCGCCGCGTGGGTTTCGATATCGAGGCGCCGGAAGGGACCGCCGCGCGGCTGGAGCGCCTTCGTGATGATCCGCTCTGGGACTCGCCGCGGGACGTACGGGTCGACGAGGGTTCCGGCGCGGCCGACGCGCTCTGCGTCGATGGCGCCTCCTATGACCTGACCTTGGTGGTTCCCGGTCAGGCGCGTTCCGTTCGGCGCGCCTGCGACAGCGCCGAGATCGGCCAAGCGGCGGACGTGCTGGAAGCGGCGTTCGGCCTGGCGCTCGGGCACGAACCGCGCATTGACGTGATCTGGCCGGGCGGGCCGAGCTTTGCGACGGCCCGCGCGGCGTATCAGCAACTGATCGCCGGCGGAGGCCGGCTGAAGCCCGCGCCGTTTGCGCGTCCCCAACCGCCGGACCGTCGGCCGCCCTCGACCGAGGGCGAACCGCCTAGACCCTTTCCGGTTCAGGCAGAACCTGAACCGGACAACAAGGGTCTATCTTCATGAACTTAGAGCGTGACGGTCGCTTCAATCGGCTTCCACCTGAAGCTGTGACGCTCTAGCGAAGTACGTTGAAGCGATAGAGCACCCCGCCGATGATCGCTCCGATCACCGGCGCGACGAAGAACAGCCAGAGTTGCGCCAGCGCCTGTCCCCCGACCAGCATCGCCGGGCCGAAGCTGCGGGCCGGATTGACGGACACGCCCGTCACCTGAATGCCGACGATGTGGATGACCGCCAGGGTGATGCCGATGGCGAGACCAGCGAAGCCCGCCGGTGCGGCGGTGGACGTCGAGCCCAAGATCACGATGACGAACAGCGCCGTCATCACCACCTCGAAAATCAGCGCCGACTGCATCGAGAACTCGCCGTTGTAGCCAGGTCCCCAGCCGTTCTGGCCAAGGCCGTTCGCCATGCCGGCGATCGCAGCGAGAATGCCGGCCCCGACCAGGGCGCCGAGGAACTGCGCGATCCAGTAGAGCCCCATGTCGCGGGCGCTCATTCGTCCCGCAATGAATACCGCCAGGCTGACCGCCGGATTGACATGACAGCCCGAGATCGAGCCGATCCCATAGGCCATCGCCACGATGGCGAAGCCAAACGCCAGGGCGATGCCGAGTTGGCCGACGTTGTCTCCACCAAGCACCGCCGCGCCGCAACCGAAGAGCACAAGCGTAAGCGTACCGATAAACTCAGCTACGAACTTTTGCATTAGAGCCTCCCGTGATCAGGCGAGGCTAACTCATGGTTGAGCGCTGAGATAGCGCACTATCGGCGCCGCGCCGGGAACCAACTAGCCAAGCGCTACCTTAAGAGATTCTAGCGCCGCTGGTTCCCCTACTAGGTACTATTGCCCAGTTGGACTTCCTGTTCGGAGATGGGACGACTGGAGACTGCGCCCTCGCAAGGAGACAAGATGTACAAGCACCTGCTCATCACCACCGATGGCTCGGAAGTCGCCCAGAAGGGGATCGACCACGGACTGGGCTTGGCCAAGAGTCTCGGCGTCCCGGCGACGATCCTGACGGTGACCGAACCCTTCCCGGTCTATGCGATGGGCAGCAGCTATGTGCCGCTCGAGTTCGCCGACTACGACAACGTGCAGAAGGAGTTCGCCGAAAAGGTCCTGGGCGCGGCTCAGAAGGCGGCGGAGGCCGCCGGCGTGACGGTGACGACCTTGCACGTGCCCAACAGCCAACCCGCCGACGCGATTGTCGAAACGGCCACGTCCCGCGGCTGCGATCTCATCGTCATGGCCTCGCATGGTCGCCGCGGCCTGGGACGTCTGATGCTGGGCAGCCAGACTTCGGAGGTCGTGGCGAACGCCAAGCTTCCGGTGCTGGTCGTCCGCTAGGCGGCCTCGACGGCCGCTTGCCGGGCGGCGATCACGTTTCGCCGCGCCACGCTGTGGAAGATCGCATACTGAGCCGCGAACAGCGCGATCTTGGAGACCGTCGACCAGATCGCCATCGTGGTGGCGGCCGTCCGGGCGTCTAGGGTGAAGGCGACGGCCAGGTTCAGCGCTGCGCTGAAGAACATCAGCGCGGCCCACACGTAGCCAGCGACCATCAGATAGCCCTCTGGAATACGGCCATGGGCCTGGGGCGGCATGTAGCGCGTCATCCAGCCCCGCTGCAGCATCGCCGCCCCGATCGCCGCATAGATGATGGTCGGCTTGATCAGGATGAAGCGGGCGTCGTGGGTGAGCAGAGTCGCCCCGCCCATCACGACCACCAAGGCCAGGCTGGTCCACTGCATCGGAGCGATCTTGCGCCCGCGGGCCATCATGAAGGCGACCTGGGCGACCCCCAGGCCGATTCCCACGCCCGTCGCCAAGGCCACGTCGCCGGTGGCGGCCAGCGCGCCGTAGAAGACAAGGGTCGCCGCCATGTCGATCAGCAGCGGACGGACGGCGTGAAAGAGAGGGCTCATGGTGTCGGGCTCCAGCGATCTGAACTCGCGCAAAGCCTAGCGGCGTAAGGGCATGGACCGTGAACCCGCCCACGCAGCGGCGGTGGCCGCTCGCGTAATGGGGCTGTTCGCTCGCGCTTCGTGAGCGGCGTTCTGCTCGTCGCTCACCGGAAGTTCTTCAAAATCAGACGCCGCCCCCCTATATTGGGAGGGTCAGGGTTCGCCCTGACTATGGAGATAAACGCGCACGTAATAAGCGGACTGGACCCGGGTGCGATTCCCGGCGGCTCCACCAATCTTCCCCGGTCGTTATCGCCGGAAAGCATGGGGCCGATCAGCATCGACAGACGTCTAAAGGTGTTGCTTTCTCTCGGCTTGGCCCACCGTTTCGGGCTTTAAACTAAATGCGAACGATAACTTCGCTGAAGAAGTCCGTCTGGCCGCGTAAGCGGTTCGATAGATTTCGACCTAAACTCCTAGCGTCTTAGCAGCGCTAGGCGGGGCCGGGAGGGGGCCTTGCAACAGAACCCCTCCACCTTCACCCTCAAAATGCCTGAGATTCAGCGTCTTCTCTCACGCGAGCCGCCTTGCGCGCGCCCGCCGAAACGCTACCCTCCGCCGCACGCTTAGTACCCCCGGAGTTTCGATGGCCCAGGACCCGCCGGCCCAAGATCAGATGCACTACGAAGCCATGGCCCAAGAGGCCCTGCGCGGCGTGGTGAAGGCCGCGCTGAAGCGCGCCGCGGCGCCGGAAGGCCTGCCGGGCGCCCATCATTTCTACATCACCTTCAAGACCGAGGCGCCCGGCGTCTCCGGTCCCAACGATCTGCTGTCGAAATATCCGGACGAGATGACCATCGTCCTGCAGCACCAGTACTGGGACCTCGCCCCGGGCGAGACCTTCTTCTCGGTGACGCTGAAGTTCGGCGGCCAGCCAAAGCGGATGTCTGTGCCCTACGCGGCCGTCACTCGTTTCTACGACCCCAGCGTCCAGTTCCTGCTGCAGTTCGAGTCGCCCGCGGCCAACACCGCCAGCCTGCCCGCCGCCGAGCCGGCGCCGGACGCGCCAGATCCGGATCCCAACGCGCCGAACGTCGTCTCCCTCGACACCTTCCGGAAGAAGTGAGCCTCGTGACCGACGTCGCGCCCGAACCCGAAGTCCTGACCGACGAAGCGATCCTGGCCCGTTTCCAGCGTTCAAAGAACCAGCCCACCGGATCCCAGACCCTCGGCTTCCGCATCGTCGCGGTCAGCCAGGCGGAGAAGTCGGTCGAGGTGGAGTTCGACGCCAAGCCAGAACTGCTCCTGAACCCGATGAAGCAGGTCCAGGGCGGCTATCTCTGCGCCATGCTGGACGAATGCATGTCGGTGGCCTGCATGGTCGCCTCGGGCATGACCCATGTGGCGCCGACCGCCGAGATGAAGACCACCTTCTTCCGCCCCGCCGCCCCCGGCAAGCTGAAGGGGATCGGCAAGGTGGCCAAGTGGGGCCGCACCATCGCCTTCACGGAGGGCGAGCTCTACGACGCCGACGGACGGCTGCTGGCCAAGGCGACCGGCACCGCAGTCCCCACCCCATTCCAGCGCTACAAGGCCTAAGATGTTTGGGCGCGCAGGCATCGTCGGCGCGTTCCTGTTTTCCCTGCTGTGGTGGGCCTCGCCCACCCTGGCCGCCAGCCCCTTCGATGACTGGGCCGCGGTCGTTGTGGCCGGCGATTTCCACGGCAGCAATGGCGGGCCGACAGAGGTGTTCGACAACGCCCGGCGCGACGTCTCCAAGGAGTTGCAGCGCATCGGCTTCTCGCCGGACAACATGGCTCAGTTCTCGGTGCGGCCGACGCGCTACAAGGACAAGCCGCTGAAGTCCGATCCGCGCGCCATCTACGAGACGCTGGGTCAGCTCTCCACCAAGGCGCGTTCCGGGTGCCTGATCTATTTCACCTCCCACGGCGCGCCACAGGGCGTGCTCATCGACCAGCAGATCCTGACCCCTGGCATCCTCGGCCTGATCCTGGACTCCACCTGTCAGAACCGGCCGACCGTGGTGATCATGTCGGCGTGCTTCTCGGGCGTGTTCGTCCGCCCGCTGGCCCAGCCGAACCGGATGATCCTGACCGCCGCGCGGCCGGACCGCACCTCGTTCGGCTGCGGAGCCGACAACATCTACCCGTTCTTCGACGACTGCGTTCTGAAGTCGGCTCCCGCGTCCACGGACTTCGCGACCCTGGCCAGCGCGGTGAAGAGTTGCGTCGCTCTGCGAGAGATCGCCGAGGGCATGAAGCCGCCCTCGGAACCGCAGATTTGGATCGGCGGCGAACTGCGCCCGATGCTGCCGCTCTACGCCTTCCCAACCGGGCCTCCGAAGGGCGATTGAGGTTCATCCCCAAGGCCTCATCGTCGCAGGCTGCAACCGCTCTAGCGCCCTCGGCTTGCGGCGCCCTACAAAGAGACTCGTGGGGCAATTGGGCTAGCGGGTTTCGTCCATGCGATTGATCTTCAAGGCTGCCTTCGCGGCTGCGCTCGCCTGCTCGGCGACGACGGCGCTGGCTCAGGAGGCTGCGGCGCCTGCCGCCCCGCCGCCGACGCCTGCTCCGGCC